>JAAZFJ010000079.1 GCA_012511795.1 Syntrophomonadaceae bacterium | reverse complement strand
GGAGGGCAAGGTATAATTGCCGGACAAACCGGTTCATCAGTTGGGGCGCCTGAACTGGGAAAGGCTGCCCGGCAGGGTGACCCGGAGGCCTTAGTCATGGTTCATAATCTCAGCCAATGGTTAGGCATAGGCATTACCAATTTAGTAAATATCTTTAATCCCGATATAGTTGTATTAGGCGGCGGAGTATTCATCGGTCTGCAGGACCTGCTGCTGGAACCAGTCGAACAGCATGTGAAAGAAAATGCCTTTTCCCTGAATCAGAAGGATCTGATTATTGAAGTTACGAAATTAGGTGATGATATAGGGCTTTACGGCTGTATTGCTGCAATTGCCAAAATAATTTAAAACTGGGGGGACAAATTTGACAGCAATCAATACTCAGGTGATGGAAGAATACTTGTATGGTTTGCCAGAGCAGTTTGAAGACTGCCTGCAAATGGATTTTGATTTTATTCACCGCTACAGGCTGCCATATGACAACATTTTAATATGCGGCATGGGCGGATCAGCCATCGGCGGCGATATTTTAAGGACTTACGGTCAAAGAAAAGCAACTGTCCCGCTGATCGTAAACCGGGATTACCAGGTTCCCAATTTTGTCGATGAACGGACCCTGGCAATTATGGTTAGCTTTTCCGGCAATACAGAAGAAACCCTTCATGCTTACCACCAGTCCAAAGAACGTAATGCCTCAATTATATGTATTACCAGCGGAGGGGAAATTGCCGAGCTGGCTAAACAGAACAATGATGGTTTAGCAGTTATACCGGGAGATTTGGTTCCCCGAGCTGCCACTGGTTATCTTCTGGGCACTGTTGCTTTGATACTGGAGGAAGCAAGGCTGCTTCCCGGAGTAAAGGAAGAAATCAATGAAACGGTCAGGGTATTGTCTGAAATGCGAAAGCAGCTGGAACCTGGAGCAGTTGAATCAGAAAACCAGGCCAGGCAGATTGCAGGTTCTCTGAAAGACAGCCTGCCCTTGATCTGGGGTGTGACTGGCAGTTCTGAGGCAGCAGCTATACGCTGGAAAGGTCAGATCAATGAGAATGCCAAAAGCCCGGCTTACTATAACCTTTTTCCTGAACTAAACCACAATGAAATCGTAGGTTTTGAAATGCCTGAAGATTTGATTTCCCGGCTGGTGGTTATCATTTTACGAGATGAGACGGACAATGAACGCAATCAAAGACGGATCGAAATAACCAAAGGCATTCTGGAAAAAAAGGTGAAGGAAATCATCGAAGTCAAAAGTATCGGCCGTAGTTTCTTAGCTCGTCTTTACTCACTGATTTACATTGGTGATTATACCAGTTACTATCTGGCTGTAAATTATGGAATCGATCCTACACCTGTAAAAGTAATCGATTTTTTAAAAAGTGAGTTAAGCAGATAGAAATATTTGCTCAGACCGTCAAAAAAAGCGAATTTCATTGTTACTTAACAAGCCCCGCTCATCACCGTACCCATAGTACGCCTCGATCGCGGGGCTTCATCGTGCCTCGACCTTCACTTATTTTGTTCGGTCTGACGGCTTCTTCGATAAGCTTTGCTTTGCTCTTATTGCTTGTCTATTATTCATATTGTTTGGGACATATTAATAATAGACTTTGGCAAAGGAGACTGAATCAATGAACTTTTACGGTGACTACCACACTCATTCAAAACATAGCGACGGTCGCCAGAATGAAGCCGAAATTATCGAAGCTGCAAAAGAAAAAGGATTGAAAGAAATCGCCATTACAGACCATGGGCCGCTGGCTTTGGGCATAGGGATAAAAGATACGAAAGTACTGGAAAAAATGCGCTTGCGAATTGATGCCCTTAACCAGCTGAACCCGGATATTACTATTCTGCTTGGCGTTGAAGCGAATATAAGAGATTTGGACGGGACTCTGGATATCCCGATATCCGCTATGGAACTGCTGGACGTGCTCATTGCCGGTCTGCATCCTTATACTATACCTACCTCTGTGTCAGACGGCATCAACCTGTATTTGCAAAATTCCTTCCGCCATTTAGGCCGTTCCCAAAGAGAAAAAGCAATCAGAAATAATACCAAAGCAATCGTGGCAGCACTGGATAATAATCCCCGTATAGATATTTTATCTCATCCCGGGTTATTTTTTTATATTGATGTGGAAGAAGTAGCCCAGGCTTGTGTAAGAAATGAAGTGCTGTTTGAAATCAATTGTGGGCATGGCTACCCACATGTATCTGATATAATGGTAGCAAAGGAGCAGGGAGTTCATTTTATTATAAACAGCGATGCTCATTTTACAGCCACTGTAGGGCAACTGGAATACGGTGAAGAAGCCATGAAAAAAATCGATATACCACCATCACGCATAGTCAATCTGGAGGATAAGGGAGGGTATAATAGATGGCCGAAAAGATCGAAGGGTTACATACACTGATCATAACCGGTTTATCGGGTGCAGGAAAGACCCAGGTGATTAACTGCATGGAAGACATGGGATATTATTGTGTGGACAATTTACCCCCTGCCTTATTGACTAAATTTGTTGAACTCAGTCTGCAATCAGAAGGAAAAGTAGATAAAGTAGCTCTGGTTATCGATGTCAGGGGAGGTGGATTTTTCCGCGATCTTTCTCACGCTTTAGAGGAAATGGAGGAAAATTCGATCCCATTTGAAATTGTATTTCTGGAAGCCTCCGATGATGTACTGATCCGCCGTTTTAAAGAATCAAGGCGCAGGCATCCTCTGGCCAGTAATGCAAGTTTGCTTGAATCGATCAGGCAGGAGAGGGGAATGCTTGAAGAATTACGCGGTAAAGCCAATCTGGTCATCGATACCACCAACCTTTCTCCCCTGGAATTAAAAACTAAACTGCAAAGCATTTATTGTGAGCGTAATACAAGAGGTTTTGTAGTCAATATAATTTCCTTTGGTTATAAGCTTGGCATACCAATGGATTCTGATATAGTCATCGATGTCCGCTTCCTGGCCAATCCTTTTTATAACCCGGGAATGCGTAACTTAACCGGTGAAGATCAGGAAGTCATCGACTATGTACTGTCATCCCCGGTGACCAAATCTTTCATGCGCCGCTTCATTAATCTGCTGAAATTTTTGATCCCGCATTATATTGGAGAAGGGAAGACCAATTTGGCAGTTGCCATAGGATGTACAGGCGGGCAGCACCGTTCAGTGGTTTTGGCTGATTATACCGGTAAAAAACTTAAAAACATGGGATATAAAATAGTTGTCCGACATAGAGATATTGCAAAATATAAATTTGACAAGAATATATCCAAGGATATGGGGGAAGAGAATGACTGAAAGAGTGGATGAACCAAAAATAGTAGTAATAGGAGGAGGAACCGGATTATCCGTATTGCTTAAGGGACTCAAAAAATTAACCTCTCAATTGACAGCAGTGGTAACTGTTACTGATGATGGAGGCAGTTCAGGACGTTTGCGCAGTGAATTGGGAGTCCTGCCGCCGGGGGATATTCGCAGTTGTCTGGTAGCCCTGGCGGAAACCGAAACTTTAATGGATAAAGTGTTTCAGCATCGCTTCTGGCAGGGTGAAAGTATCAAAGGGCACAATTTAGGTAATCTATTATTAGTGGCCATGACTGAAATTACCGGAGATTTCGTATCAGCTATTAAAGAAGTGAGCAAGGTATTAAAGGTCAGGGGACAGGTGATACCTGTAACCCTGGAACCGGTGAATTTAACAGCTTTGATGGCTGACGGAATAATGGTTTATGGAGAAACCTCAATCAGGAACTATCCGGATAAAATTTACCGTCTGGGATTAACACCGGAAACATGCCTCCCGGTACCTGCTGCCCTGGAAGCGATCAGAGAAGCAGATGCTGTAATTATCGGCCCGGGAAGCCTCTATACCAGTATTGTCCCCAATCTTCTGGTGGAAGGAGTTGTTTCAGCAATAGCTGAATCCAAAGCCCCAGTGATTTTTATCAGCAATATTATGACAGAACAGGGAGAAACGGATAATTTCACGGCAGAAGATCATTTACGCAATTTATTATACTATGTGGATCAGGAAGTTATTGATTATGTAATTGTAAATACCGGCTATATTGATGAAATCAGACTGAACCGATACAAGCAGGAAAAAGCGATTCCTGTCAGACCTAGCTCTGCAGAAATTCGAGCAATGGGTTATAATGTTATTGAAGAAGATTTGGTATCCAATGATGATGTTGCCTGGCATGACTCGGATAAATTAGCCCGAGTGATTTTCAAGATTATTGACCGCTAAGGTTATATGAAAATCTGTGAAAGGGGGATCCTTTTGAGTTTTGCCAATGATGTAAGAAATGAATTAGCTCGAATCATACCGGAAAAAGAATGCTGTAAAAAAGCAGAACTTTCGGCACTTCTTCTCACCAGCGCCAGAATCAGCCGCCAGACAGGAAGTTTATACAACCTGGAAGCAGTAGTGGAAAAGGCTGCTACTGCACGAAAAATATTTAAGCTGTTAAAATCCCAGGAATTACAGTCATCGGTACGCATGGAAAAACGCAGAAGATTTACCAAGACCAGAGTGTACCTGGTTAATACGCCGATAGAAAACGAACAGGGTTTGGCGAAAATAAATTCACTGGTTTTTATTGAAGATGCGAGGATCAAACCCCAGGTCAACCAGGAATTATTAAGCAAAGCCTGCTGCAGGAAAGCTTTTTTACGCGGCTTGTTTTTGAACCGGGGCTTTATTAATCGCCCGGAAGGAGAGTATCATCTGGAACTGGTCCTCAATGATGCCAAACTAGCTGCAGATATTCAAAGAATCCTGCTTCGTTTCAAGATATCAGCCCGTCTGGGAGAACGGAAAAACCATCTATTGCTTTATATCAAAGAAAGTGAGAAAATAGTTGACTTTTTAAGGGTAGTTGGTGCCAGTTCAGCTCTTCTGGAATTCGAAAATGTACGAATCATTAAATCCATGCGTAATAATGTAAATCGTCAGGTTAACTGCGAGACCGCTAACCTGGCCAAGACAATTGATGCTGCGGTCAGACAAATTGAATTGATCAAAAAATTAGTAGCCTTGGACGGCTGGGAGGGAATACCTGATAAATATATTGAATTGGCCCAGCTTAGGATAGATTTTCCGGATAATGCCTTGTCTGAACTGGGAACCATGCTGGACCCTCCCTTGAGTAAGTCGGGAGTTGCTTATCGAATGCGCAAACTTGAAGAGTATGCTGATAAAAGATTGCAATCCAAATAGAGCAGGATTAAATATAAACATTGGAGAATTATTAACCCGAGGCAAACAGAGGCAAAGAAGAATAGGAGACAGACATGCGGCTAACACCAGATATTTTCTTGCAACAACAACAGAAATTACTGATGACACCTGAATTACGGCAGGCTATTGCAATTCTGCAAATGTCTTCCCTTGAACTAAATGATTATGTCCAGCAGGAGATGGAAGAAAACCCCTTGCTTGAAGAAGAAACGGATGAAGAAGCTTACACATCTTCAGATGCAGAAGAGGGACAGGAAAATAACGTCAACAGCGAATTATATAAACAATGGCTGGAATATTATAATGAACGCAGTACGACTTATAAGGAAAAGGACAGTGAAGAACCCAAATCATTTGAAAATCTAATGACCAGAAGGCCGGGGCTTTATGAATTACTGGAGATGGAGCTTCATTTTGCCCTGACTGATGAAAAATCGATCGAAATTGGCGAGTATTTGATTGGCAATATTGATAATAATGGTTATCTTAATATTTCTCTGGAAGAAGTTAGTAATTACTGTAATGTTACGGTAGAAGAAACAGAAGAGGTATTAAAAGCCATACAGTCATTTGCTCCTGCAGGCATAGGTGCACGTGATCTGGCAGAATGCCTCAAGTTACAGTTAAAGAGCTACGGTAAACAAAGTGCTGTAGTAGAACGGATCATTGATGATTATTTGGAAGAGGTAGCTAAAGGCAGACTAAGTAAAATAGCCCGGGAGATGAACATACCGGTCCAGCAGGTACAGGACATTTGTGATCTGATAAGGACACTGGACCCCAAACCAGGTTTGCAGTACAGCAATAATGATGCAGTCAAATACATCATTCCGGATATTTTTGTAGAAAAAATCGACGGCCAGTATATCGTCGTTGTCAATGACTTTCAGTATGGAAACCTTGCAGTCAACAATACCTATCGGAAAATATTACGACAACCGGAAGCTTTTAGTGAAGAAACCAAAAAGTACCTGGATGAGAAACTTGGTTCAGCCTTATGGCTGATTCGCAGCATTGAACAACGGCGTATGACATTATACAAAGTTGCCCGCTGTATTGTTGACATCCAGACAGACTTTCTTGACCATGGAGTACATCATTTAAAACCCCTTACTTTGCGTCAGGTAGCTGATTTGGTCGAAGTACATGAATCTACAGTAAGCAGAGCAACTGCCAATAAGTATATCCAGACCCCTCAAGGGTTATTGGAGATGAAGTACTTTTTCTCCACGGCGGTCAAATGTTACGGTAACAGTGAAAAGTCTTCAAAATCAATTAAACATACCCTGGAAGAAATTATTGCCCAGGAAGATGCCGCCAGTCCATTAAGCGATGAAGCGATAGTTAAACAGCTGGAAGAAAAGGGGATAAAAATATCCCGCCGGACTGTAGCCAAATACCGACAGGAATTAAATATACCTTCTGCAATGTCCCGTAAAAGGTATTAATCTAACAAATCCGTACCAAATCCAATTTTTCCCCCATAATTTTCTTCATTTTCTGATATACTATTATTTCAGGAAACACTTTTTTCTGACCATTTTTATTTTATAAAGGCCAAAGCTAATTTATAGTGCTTTGATGTCACAGACATTGAAGCTTTCAGTTTGGTTATGCTTAGATTCTGATAATCTGGGCAAGCTATTATATGGCATGAAAACAAAAAAACAAGGGGTGATAGTTGTATGTCGGTTAAGGTGGCTGTTAATGGATTTGGACGCATAGGAAGACTTGTAACAAGGGAAGCACTAGAGCGAAGTGATATTGAAATTGTAGGAATAAACGATCTGGGAAGTATAAAGTCAAATGCCCATCTTTTCAAATACGATTCAATTCATGGTGAATATAAAAGTGATGTGGCTGTTGCTGATGACAACATTGTAATTGGCGGCAAAAAGATTAAATATATGCAGGAAAAGGATCCTGAGAAACTGCCCTGGAGAGAGCTTGGAGTACAGATCGTCATTGAAAGTACCGGTGTATTTAGAAGCAAGTCTAAAGCAGGCAAGCATTTAACTGCCGGAGCTTCCAAAGTCATCATATGTGCTCCTGGAGAAGACGTGGATTTCACTGTTGTAATGGGAGTGAATCAAGACAAGTACCAGCCTGCCCACAATATCATTTCCAATGCCTCCTGCACCACCAACTGTCTGGCACCGGTGGCCAAAGTCCTTTTAGATGAGTTTGGGATCGTCAAGGGCTTGATGAATACAGTTCATTCCTATACCAATGACCAGAGAATACTGGATCTGGAACACAAAGACTTAAGGCGGGCACGTGCCGCCAGTTTATCCCTTATCCCCACCACAACAGGAGCTGCCAGTGCTGTGGGTCTGGTTATACCCGAACTGGCAGGGAAACTGGACGGCATAGCCATTCGGGTTCCTACTCCTAATGTCTCCCTTTTGGACTTGACAGTAGAACTGGAAAAGAAAGTTAACCGGGATGATATCAATAATGCCTTCAACCAGGCCAGTCAAAGCAGCCTGAAAGGCATTCTTAAATATACAGAGGTGCCGCTGGTTTCAAGTGATTATCGGGGCGAAGTGCATTCAGCCGTAGTGGATGGTTTACTTACCATGACCATGGGCGACCACATGGCCAAAGTTATAGCATGGTATGACAATGAATGGGCTTACTCAGTACGAGTTGTTGATGTAATTTCATATATCGTGTCCAAGGGAATGTAATCAATTCAAGTGATGCTTTATTTATTGGAGGTGCGCAGTTGAGGAATCTGAAAGATGTCGATCTTACAGGCAAAAGGGTTTTGATGCGGGTGGATTTTAATGTGCCTTTGGACGATGAAGGTAATATTATAGATGATAATAAAATAAAGGCTGCTCTGCCTACGATCGAATATATTATAAAAAAGGGAGCCAAACTAATCCTGATGAGCCATCTGGGAAGGCCCAAAGGACAGAAGAATGAGAAATACAGTCTGAAAGTGGTATCCACAAGGCTTAAAAGCCTATTGGATGCTAATGTCTATATGGCACCAGAGGCAGTGGGCCCGGAAGCTGCAGCAGCAACGGCACAGTTAAAACCCGGGGAAATACTGTTGCTGGAAAATGTGCGTTTTTATGCCGGTGAAGAGAAAAACGATCCGGAACTTTCCAGACAAATGGCTGAATTAGGAGATATATTTGTAAATGATGCTTTTGGGTCAGCTCATCGTGCACATTCTTCAACAACTGGCGTCGGCCAGTTGTTGCCTTGTTATGCCGGTTTATTGATGGAAAAAGAAGTCAGTATGTTAAGAAAAGTCCTTGAGTATCCGGAGCTGCCCAGAATGGCGATTTTAGGCGGGGCCAAAGTAGCTGATAAAATTGGCCTTATTGAAAATCTACTTGGCAAAACTGCTATTCTCTTGATCGGAGGCGGAATGGCTAATACTTTTATCAAAGCCCAGGGAAAGCAGATCGGCAAGTCTAAGTACGAAGAGAATGTAGTTGATATAGCAGGTCAACTGCTTAAAAAGGCAGCAGAGATGAAGGTTGAATTGATTTTGCCGGTTGATGTGGTTGCTGCTGACCAATTATCAGAAGCGGCTAAACCGGTTATCGTTGATGTAGATCACGTTAGCGATGACCAGATGATTTTGGATATCGGACCAAAAACAATAGAACTTTTTAAGACAGCGATCAAAAGGGCTAAAACCATTATCTGGAATGGCCCATTGGGGGTATATGAATTTGAACAGTTTGCCAATGGTACCAGGGAAATCTCTCGGGCCATGGCTGATTCAGACGCGATAACGGTTATTGGCGGTGGTGATTCAGCCGCAATCGTTATAAGTATGGGACTGGAGAAAAAAATCACCCATATTTCCACCGGCGGCGGAGCAACGCTGGAATTCCTGGAAGGAATCACCCTGCCGGGCGTGGCAGTATGCGAAAACTAATTAGGAGTTAGAAATGGGTCAATTTTTATTAATCGCCAATTGGAAAATGTATAAATCCCTTAGCCAGGCACAGGCTTTTTGCCGCGACTTTATTCTGCTCAGCCGGGGAATAAAAAAAACAAAAGTGGTGATCTGTCCGCCTTTTACAGCTTTATCAACGGTCAATGCGAGTTTGCAAAATACCGGTATTAAGCTGGGGGCTCAGGACTTGTTCTGGATGGAAAAAGGCGCCTATACCGGGGAAATTTCACCTGTGCAGTTAGTTGATACCGGCTGTTCCTATGTTATCGTGGGGCATTCGGAAAGACGCCAGATCATAGGAGAAACTGATAAAATCATAAACAATAAATTGAAAGCTGCACAAAAAAGCGGCTTGATTCCGGTTCTATGTGTAGGTGAAACATTGGAAGAACGGCAAAACAATAAAGCAGAGGAGATAGTCAGAGGGCAGCTTTTATCTGCGTTGGAAGGTGTTTCAGTGACCGAGTCAAATGTGGTCATTGCTTATGAACCGATTTGGGCCATCGGCACCGGCATCAATGCCAGTTATCAGGATGCTTTGGAAATGGCAGGTTTGATTCGCCAAACCCTGGGCAAGATAAGCAATAATAAAATTGCAGAGAGAATCCCGCTGCTCTATGGAGGCAGTGTTAAGACTGAGAATTTTGCAGCGTTTTTGCAGGGAGGATTGGATGGTGCCTTGGTTGGCGGCGCCAGTCTTGAGGCTGATTCATTCTTTAATATTGTGAGGTTATGTGAAAATGCCTAAAAAACCTGTAGTACTTATGATTCTGGATGGTTGGGGCTGCCGGGATGCCTGTTCCGATAATGCTATTACCAGAGCCAATCCGGTCCATTTCAAAAAGCTGGAGGCCAATTACCCCCACACCATGCTCAAATGTTCCGGCCTTGATGTAGGACTGCCTCAGGGACTGATGGGCAATTCAGAGGTGGGACATTTAAATATAGGTGCGGGACGAATCGTATATCAGGAATTGACCCGCATCAGTAAAGCCATAGAAGACAGAACATTTTTTGATAATCCAAATCTTTTAGAGGCTATTGACGTTGCCCGGGACGAGGGGCGTTCAGTTCATCTGATGGGATTGATATCAGATGGCGGCGTTCACAGTCATATAAAGCACCTTTTTGCTCTCCTGGATCTTTGCCGTGAAAGACAAATGAAGCAAGTATTCATCCATGGCTTTCTTGACGGACGGGATGTAAATCCCAAAAGTGCTGCTGACTATGCAACCATTGTCAGCCAATATATGGAGAAGATTGGAATAGGCCAGTTTGCTTCCATCGGCGGCAGGTTCTACGGCATGGACAGGGATAAACACTGGGACCGAATCGAAAAGGCCTACAACAGTATGGTTTCAGGCATTGGTGACAAAGCCGCCAACGTTTTTGCCGCGATAGAAAACAATTATGAGCTAAGAATATTTGATGAATTTATCGAACCAACCGTAATAACTGGTCAGGATGGGAAACCCCTTGGACTGATAGAGGACGGTGACAGCATTATATTCTTTAATTTCCGTGCAGACCGTGCCCGCCAGATCAGCAGGGCTTTTACAGACATTAATTTTGATTGTTTTACTGCTGTAAAGCGGCCCCGGGTCAACTTTGTCTGTATGACTCAGTATGATCTTACTATTGAAGCCCCGGTTGCGTTTAAACCGCAAAATCTGGAGAATACTCTTGGTGAGTATATTTCAGGGCTGGGGTTAAAACAGCTGCGAATTGCGGAGACAGAAAAATATGCCCATGTCACTTTCTTTTTCAACGGAGGCGTGGAAGAACCTAATCCGGGAGAAGACCGGATACTGATACCTTCACCAAATGTTGAAACCTATAACCTGAAACCGGAAATGAGTGCTCCGGAATTGACAGAGCGGGTCATACAAGAGATCGATCGTGATTATTATGAGGTTATTATATTAAATTACGCCAATGCAGATATGGTTGGCCATACCGGCATTTTAGATGCAGCCATACAGGCTGTGAAAACAGTCGATCATATGATGGCACAAGTGGTTGAAGCAGTCCTGGCTAAAGACGGGGCAGTTTTAATCACTGCTGATCATGGCAACTGCGAAATGATGGTTTGCCCCACCACCGGCAGTCCATTTACTGCACATACTTCTGATTTGGTTCCATTTATCCTGGTTGATGATGAAAATAAGGATAAAACACTGCGGGATGATTGTGCTTTAAAAGACATTGCGCCTACTATGCTAAATTTGCTGGGACTTCCTATTCCTGATGAAATGACCGGTCGCAGCATTATGATATCCTGATCTTAATTATGAAAGGAGATAGAATTAAAATATGAGTGCTATTGTTGATGTATATGCCCGTGAAGTTTTAGATTCACGGGGGAACCCAACTGTTGAAGTGGAGGTCATTCTGGAAGACGGTACCATGGCTCGGGCCATTGTTCCTTCCGGTGCTTCAACGGGAGCCCATGAAGCAGTTGAGCTCAGGGATGAGGATGCGGAAAGATATATGGGCAAGGGGGTCCTGACAGCAGTTGATAATGTCAACGAAATCATTGCACCTGAGATCATCGGGATGGATGTTACCGGACAAATAGATATCGACACCCTCATGCTGGAACTGGACGGTATGCCAAATAAGGGCAAATTAGGTGCCAATGCAATTCTAGGAGTATCTATGGCCGTAGCCCGGGCAGCTGCTGATTACCTGGGAATACCTTTATACCAGTATATTGGAGGTATAAATGCCCGCCAAATTCCGGTACCGATGATGAACATACTAAACGGCGGCCAACATGCCGATAATAATGTAGATATCCAGGAGTTTATGATCGTGCCTGCCGGCGCACCATCTTTTGCCGAAGGCTTGCGCATGGGCACTGAAGTCTATCATAATTTGAAAAAAGTTTTGAAAAGCAAAGGCCTGGCAACAGCAGTTGGTGACGAAGGCGGCTTTGCCCCTGATCTTCCCTCCAATGAGGCAGCCCTCGATGTTATACTGGAAGCCATTGCAGCAGCAGGTTACAAGGCCGGGCAGGATATCTACCTGGCACTAGACGTAGCTGCTACTGAATTATATAAAGACGGTAAGTATCATCTGGACAGCACGTCCCAGTCAATGACCACTGAAGAGATGGTTGACTTTTATGTGGGTCTGGTCGGAAAGTATCCTATCATCTCCATTGAGGACGGACTGGCCGAAGACGACTGGAACGGATGGGCTCTTTTGACCAAAAAACTGGGGAAGAAAATCCAACTGGTAGGGGATGACCTTTTTGTAACCAACACTGAAAGGTTAGCAAGAGGCATCAAAGAAGGTATATGTAACAGTATTCTTATCAAGTTGAATCAAATAGGAACCGTCAGTGAAACCATGGAAGCTATTGAGATGGCCAAAGAAGCTGGATATACATGTGTTATTTCCCATCGTTCCGGAGAAACTGAAGATACATTTATAGCTGACATAGCAGTAGCCACCAATGCCGGACAAATAAAAACCGGGGCACCAACCCGTACTGACAGGGTCGCCAAATATAATCAACTATTGAGGATTGAAGAAGAACTTGACCAGTTTGCACTTTACAAAGGGCTTGAAGTTTTCCATAATATTAAACGCTAGTTTTATAATTGTATTGGATTGCTTTATTGTGTTAAAATTTTAGTTGTCCCTTTAAGGTAAAGGAACGGAGGTGAAATTTTGAAGACACTGGTTCTAATACTTCAAGTTATATGTGCCTTGGGCCTAATTACTACGGTGCTCCTGCAATCAGGGAGAAGTGCCGGCCTGTCGGGTAGTATAGCCGGTGGTGGAGAAGCCTTGTTCGGAAAGAAAAAAGGTGTGGATGATTTACTGGCTAAAATAACTGGCTACCTGTCTGTTTTATTTATGATATTAACATTGGCTCTGGCAATTATCTAATTTTTTAATAAGAAATGATTTTACTCACACAAGGAGATGAATAGATTAAATGGAAAGTTTAACTATGTTTGCTCCGGCCGGGGGAGCAATAGCATTACTTTTTGCTTTTTATCTGGCTGGAAAAATATCCAAAGCTGACCCGGGGAATCCAACAATGGTTGAAATTGCCGGGCATATCCATGAAGGGGCTATGGCCTTTTTAAAAAGACAGTATACTGCTGTAGCTGTTTTTGTAGTAGCTGTATTTTTAATCTTAGGTTTTTTTATTAACTGGCAGACCGCTATTTGTTTTATTGTTGGTGCAGCTTGTTCAACTTTAGCAGGTTACATAGGAATGAATGTGGCTACCAAAGCGAATGTACGTACTGCCAACGCTGCTCGTACATCACAGAATGCAGCTTTGGGAATTGCCTTCTCCGGTGGGGCTGTTATGGGTATGTCAGTATCAGGACTGGGTTTATTAGGCCTGGGTATTATGTATCTAATTTTTAAGGACCCGACCATTGTTAATGGTTTTGCTTTGGGCGGTAGTTCGGTGGCCCTCTTTGGCCGTGTTGGCGGCGGTATTTATACCAAAGCTGCTGATGTGGGTGCTGATCTGGTAGGAAAAGTGGAAGCCGGCATACCGGAAGATGATCCGAGAAATCCAGCTACAATTGCAGATAATGTTGGAGACAATGTTGGTGACGTTGCCGGTATGGGTTCTGATTTGTTTGAATCCTATGTAGGTTCGATCATTGCGGTTATGACACTTGGTGCTGTATTATTAGCTGCCAAACCGGATTTAGGTGTTGGTATAATTTTGCTGCCCATGATCATTGCTGCTGGTGGTATTGTGGCTTCCATTATCGGTACCTTCTTTGTTAAAACAGATGAAAAAAGCAATCCTCTTAAGGCTCTCAATATGGGAACCTTTGGATCTGCAATTCTATTGGTAATAATCGCATTTTTTGCAGTCAGATATATACTGCCTGCTGAGATGTTTCCGGTATTCTGGGCTCTGGTAGCGGGTTTAGTAGCTGGAACCGCTATCGGTTTAATAACAGAGTACTATACATCTGATGAATATAAACCTGTTCAAGGGATTGCCAAGGCTGCTCAGACAGGCCCGGCTACCGTTATCATTTCCGGGCTGGGAGTTGGTATGTTTTCTACTTTGCTGCCATTACTGGTGATTTGTGCGGCAATCCTGGTGGCCTTTATCGTCAGTGGCGGAGCCAACGGATTTGGCCTCTATGGTATTGCCCTGGCAGCAGTTGGTATGCTTGCTACTACCGGTATGGTGGTTGCAGTTGATGCTTACGGACCAATTGCCGACAATGCAGGGGGTATTGCAGAGATGTCCGGACTGCCCCATGAAGTAAGAGAAACAACTGATAAACTGGATTCAGTAGGAAATACAACAGCAGCTATAGGCAAAGGTTTTGCCATTGGTTCTGCTGCTCTGACAGCACTGGCACTGTTGACTGCTTTTGCACAAGTGGCAGGAATAGAAGGTGTTGATCTGCTTAACACCTATGTAATCGTTGGTATATTGCTGGGCGCTATGTTGCCTTTCTTCTTCTGTGCTCTTACCATGAATGCAGTTGGCAGAGCTGCTGCTGAAATGGTAGATGAAGTGAGAAGACAATTTAGAGAAATTACCGGACTGATGGAAGGAAAAGCGAAAGCTGATTATGCCCGTTGTGTTGATATCAGTACCAGCTCCGCCATCAGGGAGATGATCGTACCTGGATTGATTGCAGTTATTGCTCCACTTGCTGTTGGCATAGGCCTGGGACCTGAAGCTCTGGCTGGACTTTTAGCTGGTTCCATTGGCTCTGGTGTATGTCTGGCGATCATGCTGGCTAATGCCGGGGGTGCCTGGGACAATGCTAAAAAGTATATTGAAGCCGGTAATTATGGCGGTAAAGGCAGTGATGCCCATGCAGCCGGAGTCGTTGGAGATACAGTTGGTGATCCATGTAAAGATACATCAGGACCCTCAATTAACATATTGCTAAAGTTAATGTCAATTGTTTCATTGGTATTTGTTCCTTTATTCATGTAATTAATATAAAAAAAGTGACCAGGGCAGTTGGCTATCCGGCTTGCTCTGGTTTTTTTATAATTTTATTGCGGGAGTGAGAGGGGGAGCATAATTGAATAAGATTCATCCCCAGGCGCAACCATTTTATTTACAGGGAAACAATGATACAGTACTTTTATTCATTCATGGCATTACTGCATCACCATCAGAAGTATACCCTACGGCCAGATTGCTTCACGAAAAGGCACAGTGCAGTGTCAAAGGTATTTTACTGCCCGGGCATGGCACTACCCTGGCGGATCTAAGTAAAACCAGATGGACTGATTGGTATAAAACAGTAGATATTGAAATAACGAAACTCAAGAAACAATATAGCCGTATTTTTATAGCAGGTCTTTCCATGGGGGGATTGTTAAGCCTTTATGCCGGTATAAGAAGGACGGACATCAAAGGCTTGATCAGCATAAATACTCCCATCTTTATAAAAATCCCCGCAGTTGATATACTGGCTCCAATCGTAAGATTAGTCTGTAGAAATATTCCCAAGTCCAACAATCATTGGAATAAAGAATTGAATAATCAGGGACGCTTTAATTATAATGCTACACCCATCGATGCTTTTCAAAGCATGTGGCAGTTAAGGCATAAAGTGGTTGAAGGATTAAATATGATCACTGTACCCTTGCTGGTGATGCAATCTGCCCTTGATGAAACAGTCCGCTCCGACAGCGGCAGGTTTATCGCTTCTAGGGTAGTGAATGCACCGGTTGATTACTTGGAACTTACTTTATCAAGACATGTGGCAACCATGGACCAGGAAAAAGGATTAATTGCCGGTAAAATTGCAGAATTTATAGAACAAACCTACAATATGTAATAATGTATAGTTAACAAAACAAATGCTTAGGAGGATATACTTTTGCTTAGAGATGAAGCCTTAACATTGTTAAAAGATTATTTACATGATGAGAACCATATTAAACATTCCCTGGCGGTAGAAGCGATTATGCGCGGGGTAGCCGCCCATCTGGGTGAGGATGTGGAAAAATACGGTTTAACCGGTTTATTACATGACATTGACTATAATATGACCGGAGAAGAACCGTTTAAACATTCTCTGTTGGGAGCAGAAATATTGGAAAAACAAGGCTTGCCGGAAGATTTAGTTT
>JAAZFJ010000078.1 GCA_012511795.1 Syntrophomonadaceae bacterium | reverse complement strand
ATATATTCCGCCCATTTACTGTTCTGGCCTTCCTTGGTGTTAGCCCATTGTACAATTCTATTGCGCAGACTGTGATAAAAATCCATATTGTTTTCTTCCACAGTTGATCATCCTTCCAGATTTACTTGCTTACAATATAATGATATCGATTTTTTTGTTATATTACTATTTAGTATTGCCAAATCCCAAATAAAGGTTGAAACTAAGCATTATATAAGCATAAAGAAATTTGAAAATCCGCAGCAGTCAATATAATATGGGGATGAAGGTATTATACTCAGCGGTGAAGCGAGGGGAGAACATGGATATCATTAAGGAACGGGATGTAAAAGTATTTAACCGGGGTCATCTGTCAAGTAAAAAAGATTTTCTGGTTGCAGAAGAAAATCTGCAGATCCTTTTAAACGGAGCTGAACTGGTAAATATCTCTTGTTCGCCGGAAAATACTACCCAGTTGGCAATGGGCTATCTTCTAAGTGAAGGGTATATTAAAAAGCTGGAGGATATTAAACATGTGCAAGTGGATAACCCGCTGGTCATTCATGTAGAGACTAAAAATAAAACTGAATTTTCTTTGGATAAAACAAAAATCAATACCTGCATGGGCCGGGGAAAAAGCAATCTTCCTCTGCCGCTGCCGGTAGGGAATCATAGTTTGCGCTTTCGCGCCAGGCACTTATTAAAAATCATTAATGAACTGGAAGATACCTCGGCTACTTTTAAACAAACCGGCGGGGTACATAGTGCCGGCCTGGCAGATAATAAAGAATTATTGTTTCGTTACGAGGATATCGGCCGCCATAACGCAGTTGACAAGGTAATCGGCGAGGCTTTTTTAAAACAAATCAGCTTCCATGACAAATGCCTTTTGCTAAGCGGGCGCATCGCAGCGGAAATCCTATTAAAAACTGCCTTTCGCGGCATTCCCGTTATTTTATCTCGTTCAGCACCTACTTCTCGCGCAGTAAACCTGGCTGAAAAATTAGGCCTGACAGTGGTGGGCTTTGCCCGGGGCGAACGATTTAATCTTTATTGTAATGATGAGCGTATTGATTATGATTAAGTACAAGGCTTATTGCAGTAATTATTGAACTAATTAATTTGGAGAGGAGAAGAATGGAAACACAAGAAATTGAGTCGTCAGAGCAGCCAATGTTGAGAAAAATACTGGCCGCTCTGACGGGTATAATCATTGGTGCGGCTGTAGCAATGTACCCCCCTGTAGAAGGTCTTGATGTAAGTGCCATGCGCGCTTTAGGTGTTTTAAGCTGGGCAATATTATGGTGGGTATTCGATGTTATACCAGAGTATGTTACTTCAATAATGATGTGCACTCTGTTTGTGATTCTGGGTCTGGTGCCTACCGAAATTGCTTTTGCTTCCTTTTCCGGTTCCACCTTCTGGATGCTTTTAGGAGCACTGGGGCTGGGAGTGGGAATTTCCGAGAGTGGCTTGCTGGTACGCATCGCCCTATACATCTTACGTATTTTTCCCAGCAATTTTAAGGGTAAAATAATTGGCCTCCTGGGAGCTGGCGTCATTACTGCCCCCTTTGTTCCCAGTTTGACGGCCAAAGTAGTCATGCTGGCACCAATTACGGAAGCGATGAGTGATGCCCTGGGCTACAAAAGGAAAGGGCGGGAAGCCAGCGCGTTATTTCTGGCCATGTTTACCGGCGTCCGTAATATGGCTCCCGTTTTCCTAAGTGCATCAGTAATGGGTTATTTATTACTGGGACTTTATCCCCCCTCGGTTCAGGCACAGTTCAATATGATCTATTGGTTTTTATGCGCGCTTCCATGGGGAATCGCTATGAGTATTCTCAATTATTTTTCTATCATTTATATGTTTAAACCTGAAAAGGAACAAGCCGCGGAAGAAAACTATGTCAACGATCGTATCGCTGAACTGGGACCTATGAATAAAAAAGAGCGGATCATGCTGGGAATCATAATTTTGACAGTTTTTTTATGGGCTGCTGAACCATGGCATGGGATCGCCTCCCATTTAGTAGCATTGTTAGGCCTTTCTCTGACTTTATCCCTGGGGGTTTTTGAAAGGGAAAAATTTCGCTCATTGATTGCCTGGGATTCACTTATATTTATCTGCGCAGTTTTGAATCTGACTCCGGTTTTTAAAATACTGCATATCAATGAGTGGATATTGGCCATGTTTAGTCCTATCATGCAGCAGCTAACGGTCAATCCTTATTTATTTATTCTGGGACTAGCATTAATCACGGTGATAGTGCGCTTCGTCATTATTTCCGAAATGGCTTTTATCAGTATATTCATGGTGTTTTTGGTTCCTTTGGTGATGCAGGCAGGAATCAATCCCTGGGTAGCAGGAATGATCATTTATGTTATGGTAACTCCCTGGTTTGTTCTTTATGAAAACTCCTTGTTCCTGGCTGCCCATTACTCGGTGAACGGAGAAATGGTAGAATTCAGCGAGATGGCGCGCTTTTGTGTTGTTTACCTGGCCAATTCACTCATCGCTTTGCTTTTATGTGTACCATACTGGCAGTATCTGCATTTACTGCCGTAAAGTCGAAGTTGGTTAGTTGGAAAGTTGGAAAGGGGAAAGGGGTGAGGCGTAAAGAATGCGCTTTTCATTCGTAGCGGCGCGCGTAGTGCCTGCCTGTGCCCTATAGGATATGACCCGGAGGAGTACGCGCCAAAATAGCAGCAGTATATCCGTATGGGAACACTGTTGGTGCACGACTTATGCCGACGAGCTGTAGGGGAAGCTATCAGCTTCCCGTTTTCGTATGGTAAGTGGAAAGCGCAAAGGCGGGACCTTCCTCAATTGCCCCTTTACACCTCACTGGTTAGCCCCATATATTCAGATATGATAAAATATCAGCATACCTAACGGAATTTAAGAAAAGAGGAGACTCATATGAAAGCTTTAGTCCTGGCGGAAAAACCCAGTGTAGCCCGTGAAATTGCCCGGGTACTCAACTGCCAGTCAAAAAATAAAGGTTATATTGAAGGGCCAAAGTACATTGTAACCTGGGCATTGGGCCATTTAGTCACACTGTGTGAACCCCATGATTATGATGAGAAGTATAAACAGTGGCGACTGGAAGATTTACCTATGCTGCCTGACCGGATGAAACTTAAAACCATCAGGCAAGTCAATCACCAATATAGAGTAGTGAAGAGTTTAATGATCCGCAAAGATGTGAACGAATTGATTATTGCCACTGATGCTGGGCGGGAAGGGGAATTGGTGGCCCGCTGGATCATCGATAAAGCCAATTGCAAAAAACCAATCAAGCGTTTATGGATTTCCTCTCAGACTGATGCGGCGATCAAAGAAGGTTTTGCCAGACTCAAGCCAGGTTCCGAATATAATAATTTGTATCAGGCCGCTGTATGCAGGGCTGAGGCGGATTGGCTCATAGGATTGAATGTGACCCGGGCTTTAGCTTGTAAACATAATGCACAACTTACTGCCGGCCGTGTACAGACACCTACTTTGGCCATGATCGTAAACCGAGAAAAAGAAATACAGGAATTTAAGCCGGTTGATTACTGGACACTGCGGGCTGACTTTGGCGAATATTTCGGCGACTGGCGTGATAAGAAAGGACAGGGACGGATTTTTGATGAAGCAAAGGCCAGGGAATTAGCTTCCCGTCTTCAGGGGCAAGACGGTGTTATCACTTCCCTTAACATCAGCAGCAAAAGCGAAGCGCCGCCACTGGCTTATGACCTGACAGAACTGCAGAGAGATGCCAACCGGCGGCTTAATTTCTCTGCCCAGAAGACATTATCTGTATTGCAGGATTTATATGAACAGCATAAGCTGGTGAGTTACCCTCGTACTGACTCTCGTTATATAAGTTCCGATATAGTCCCTACTTTGCCGGCCCGTTTAAAAGCTATGGGAGTCGGTCCCTATGCAGATTTTGCCGGAGCTTTGCTGAAGAAAAAACTAAATCCCGGCAAACGCCTGGTGGATAACAGCAAAGTCAGTGACCATCATGCTATTATCCCTACTGAACAACCGCTGAACCTGGGAAAACTAAATACCGATGAGAAGAAACTATATGACCTGATCGCCCGAAGGTTTCTGGCGGTCTTATATCCTCCTCATCTTTATGAGCAAGTGACCATCATCACTACTGTGAATAGCGAAGCCTTTCATTCCCGGGGCAAGCGGACCAAAGAAATGGGATGGAAAGCAGTGACAACTGTTATTGCGGAAAAAGAAAACGATTCTGCCCAGGAGATCCCCCTGCAAAACCTGACCAGTCAGCAGCAGGGTGAGGGGAAGCAAGTTAAAAGTTTAAAAACAAATAAAGCCAGAACCACACCGCCGCCTCGCTTTACTGAGGCCACTCTGCTTACTGCAATGGAATCACCCGGTAAGTACATCGAGGATGAGGAACTGCGGGAAACCATCAAGGGACGCGGTCTGGGAACACCTGCTACCCGGGCAGAGATCATTGAAAAGCTGATCAATTCTTTTTATGTTGAGCGCCGGGGTAAAAGCCTGGTGCCTACTGACAAAGGAATCCAGTTGATAGCCCTGGCCCCTGATTCTTTAAGGTCTCCGGAAATGACCGCCGAATGGGAACAACGTTTGAATGACATAGCCGTTGGCAAGGGAAACCGCAGCGAATTTATCAGAGGCATCCGTGAAAGCGCTGTGGAAATGGTGCAAAAAGTAATCGCTGATGACGCTACATTTAAAGCAACTAATGTAAGCCGTAGCAAATGCCCCTCCTGCGGTAAAAACATGCTCTTGGTCAATGGCAAGAAAGGAAAAATGCTGATTTGTCCCGACCGCAGCTGCGGCCACCGCCAACCGGAAAAGCCTCAGAATACTGACATTTTTTCCAGAGGCAAAGGCAGCAGCCGGTATGATCAAAAATTGATCGCCCGTTACAGCGATAAAGAAGAAATAGGAACCAATTTAGGAGATCTCTTAAAGGAAGCTATGGCTAAGAAAGAAAAAGAAAAATAGTTAACTGCCGTTGAAAAACCAAAGCAGCTAACTATTTGATGGTAAAAGTGAAAGTTATTTTTTATAATTTTTGCGTGCCATATACTCGCTTATACAAATATCGTCTCCATCCAAAAAAGCTATTTCAGGAGTATGCTTTTTTTGCTCCTCATCGGAGGAACGGGATATTTTATCAGCAATGCGAATTTGACTGGGAGTAAGATTTAAAGCAAAAACGATACTCTCTTTTTGGCCAAAACATCCGGCATGGGCTATTCCAGCCAGCCTGCCCAATACAATAATGTCTCCGCCTGCAGTGATCTCGGCACTTTCATTAACATCTCCCCAAATAACCAGGGAACCTTCTGCCTGTACTTTCTGGCCGCTGCGGATGTTACGGTGAATAAACATATCCTGACCGCCTGGAGTGGAGGCTTTCTTTTCTCGGACAGGATTAATTTTAGGTGAGGCTGCTTTTGCCGGTTCATTATTATTTAATATCAGACCATTATTAAGGCACAGCATCTGGATGGAAGCTATCTCTTCATGGGTGAGGCTTTTTAATCCTTCTCCTTTAAAATAAACGGAGGAACCGTAAAAAAGGGTACTGTTTTGGGCTAAATGCTGTGAAAGATAGGCAAGGTATTCAGCACAGGTCCCCGGGCCGAAGACAAACACTAAATTACCGTTTATGCCTTTGATTTTTATCATCGAATTACCTTCCTTTTATAGGAATATTTATATCAAGGGCAGAATTACGCCCTTCGGTGATTAAATTGACTTCCGGTACTCCCTCAATATCAAAATGGCGAGCGATCACTTCAATTATTTCAGTCTTCAAATCATTCATTACCTGGGCAGAAACATTCATACGGTCATGGGTCAATACTACCCTTAGACGCTCATTGGCCTTATGACGGCTAGAGGTTTCAGACTGGGAGAAAACTTTTTTTAAAAAATCTAACATGGCTAAACCTCCTTATAAGTTTGGAAAAAAGTTGCGGCTGAACATCTTCAGTTTATGCCACACTGATTCTTCCTCAAAGTTGGGGAAATCAACTTCCTGGCCGCTTAAGCGCAAAGCAATATTATTGAAGGCAGTGGCAGCAGCAGCCTTTTCATTAAGGATGATTGGTTCTCCTTTGTTGGTAGAAATAATTACGCTTTTATCTTCCGGAACCACACCTAAAAGGTCAATACATAAATGTTCTACCAGATCTTCAATAGACAGCATATTACCGGCATGAACCATTTCCGGCCGCAGGCGGTTGACTACCAGCTCGATATCGTCGAACTGGGCAGATTCCAGCATACCGATGATGCGGTCAGCATCTCTTACTGCCGATACTTCAGGATTGGTTATAACGATTGCCTTATTAGCTGCGGCAATGGCATTTTTAAATCCCTGCTCAATTCCTGCCGGACAGTCAATAAAAATAAAATCGTAATCAGCTTTTAGCTGCTCGCAAACTTCTTTTACCTGGTCAGGAGTAATATCTTCCTTGTTCCTGGTCTGGGCAGCAGGGAGCATATGTAAACAGGGGAAACGTTTGTCCTTTACCAAGGCCTGTTTTAAAGTGCATTCACCTTCGATAACCTGGACGATATCATAGACTACCCGGTTTTCCAGGCCCAACAATAAATCGAGTTTCTTTAGTCCTATATCAAGATCCATTACCACTACTTTATAGCCCATTCGTGCCAGAGCTGAACTGACATTGGCAACTGTTGTGGTTTTCCCGACCCCACCCTTACCAGATGTTACTACAATAACTTTGCTTTCTGGCAGTTTTTTATCCATTTTGTGCGATCCTCCTCAATAAACTATTAAAAATTTCCATATTGATATTAAAATTATGTACAAAATTAGACATCCACTCTTTCATTGTAAAGCAAATATTGTTCTGAATAAACTGCTATTTTTGGGAATCTCATCACAGGAACCATAAAACTTTCCAGAAACTGAACATGAGCCCGGGGTAGGGCTCATGTGGAGAGGGAATGTGATGGAATTTTAACTATATGTTTGGGGGTGAAGGTTACTATTATTATGCCACAGGAAAAAGTATTTAGCAATAGTCCGAATATTAAAAATATTTATTTTAGGAAATTTAATTACGACTTATTTCGACACGCAATAAGGCAAATCAATTGTAATTAAAAAAATAATTATAAAAATGAATAGAATTTTAGTAAAGCATGGAAATGTTTAAGATGAAATTACGAAACATAAATTACTTTAATAAATTATTTGACGTTAGTTTTTAGCTTGTGCAATAATGATGTTAATTGATACAGGCAGGGAGGTAATTTTTATGTTTCTATTAAATCCTAAAAAATATGAACGGCCTTTTAAAGATGAAAAAACCAACGAAATTTTTCAAAAGACCATCGATTTTTTTGAAAACAAGGGACTGCAGAGCATTAAAGAAGATGATCAGGACCTTACCTTTTGTGATGATTATTTGGAGTTTAACCGTGAAGCAGGAGCTTTGGCCACTCTTTTGACCCCCGCCGGCTATGGTGCCCCGGATTCCCGCTGGGATATGAACAGAATTGCTCAATACAACGAGATTCTGGCTTTTTACGGGCTGTCTTACCAGTATAATTACCAGGTAACTATTTTAGGGATCGGTCCTCTGTGGATGGGGGACAACGAAAAGATCAAACACAAAACTGCGGAGTTATTAAAAGATGGAGGAATTTTTGCCTTCGGTCTTTCTGAAAAAGAACATGGTGCAGACTTATATGCCAATGAAATGAAACTTTATCGCAATAACGGTGGCACATATACTGCCAATGGCGAAAAATATTATATCGGAAACGGTAATAAAGCTGCATTGGTATCTACATTTGGCCGTTATGAAGACAATAATGAATATGTATTTTTTGCAGTGGAAACCACGCATCCCAATTATGAATGTGTCAAGAAGATCAACACCTCCGGTAACCGCCCCGGTTATGTGGCGGAATATGCACTTAATAAATACCCGATAACCGATGACGAAATACTCTCCAACGGCGGTCTGGCCTGGGATTCAGCTTTAAACACCATCAATGTTGGGAAGTTCCAGTTAGGCTTTGCCTCCATCGGTATTTGCACCCATGCTCTTTATGAAGGAGTAAATCACTCGTACAATCGATGGTTATATGGTCATCGGGTTACTGATTTTCCCCATATCAGAAAAATATATACCGAATCTCTTATGAGGCTGATCGCTATGCGGCTCTATGCTTTCAGGGCCATTGATTATTTCCGTTCGGCTTCAGATGAAGACCGGCGTTATTTACTTTATAATCCCATTCAAAAGATGAAAGTAACTACCCAGGGAATGAAAATTATTGATACCATGCTGGATGCTGTTGCGGCTAAAGGTTTTGAACAGGACACTTACTTTGAACTGGCAATACGGGATATTGGAATGATTCCGCGTCTGGAAGGAACAACTCATGTAAATATGGCTCTGGTCATCAAGTTCATGAAGAATTACTTCTTTGATCCGGTTGATTATCCTGAAATCGTGAAAAGGGATGACATAGCAAATGATGATTATATCCTTAATCAGACTGCGGGCAGCCTGCGAAACATCAAATTCCCTCATTACCTGAAAGCCTATGAGGGAATAACAACACCTAATATTGAAATTTTTAAAGAGCAGATCGAAACCTTTAGACAGTTACTCTTAAAGGCAGGCCCCACTGCTGAGCAGGCCAAGAATGTGGATTATATGCTGGCATTAGGCGAAATATTCACCATGGTGGCCTATGCTCAACTGGTATTGGAAAACGCTAAAATCAATAATATAGAAAATGAGATTGTAGATGAGATCTTTAATTTCATGATCAGAGATATTTCCGGCTATGCTTTAAACTTGATTTTAAATTTCAATAATGAGGAAGCTCAGGAAAATTACCTTTACAAGATCATTAAAAAACCGGCTTACAATAAAGAAATCAGTGATAAAGTATGGGAGGAACATGTGCTGTCCTTGATTGGCTGCTACGAAATGAATCCCTGATTAAAAGGCACAGGGAAGGGGAAAAAGGTATGAGTCCCATGGGGGCTTGTACCTTTTCTTTATTAATATTAATTTTTAAACTGTCATTTTTCGGAGAGAATAGCATTAGTAAACAGTAGTAAAATATAAGTGAAAGATTATGCGGCTTTCAGTGTATTGACAGGTAAATACAGAGGGGAATATCATGAAGAATTTATTTACTAAAATCGGAATAATTTTAGGCGGAATGGTACTTTTTTTAATATTTTTTATTGTGGGTGCAACGATTACTCAGGCGACCCCTAAAATACTGCTTTATACCACCGGCATAAATAACTGGGAGTACCAGCCCCGGGAGCAGACAGTTGTCTATTACAGCGACGGGCAGGAGATGACCCGCCTTGGTTACCAGCGCATTTACAGCAAAGATTTTCCCCAACTCATCAAAGATGGTGTAGTAGCAGTGGAGGACCGGCGTTTTTATGAACATGCCGGGTTTGATGCCAAAGGAATCGGCCGGGCGATATGGGTCAATATAAAAGCAGGTTCTAAGGCAGAAGGCGGCAGCACCATTACCCAGCAATTATCCAGAACCCTCTTTTTAAGCAATGAAAAAACCTATTCACGCAAAATCAAAGAGGTATTTATCGCTACTGCCATAGAAGAAAAGTATAGCAAAGAAGCTATTTTAAACATGTATCTCAATGAAGTTTATATGGGGCGCGGTTCTTCCGGAGTTGCTACCGCTGCCCGTATTTATTTCGGCCAGGATGTAATGAATCTGAATGAAGCCCAGATGACCATGTTAATAGGGATGATTCAGTCGCCGGAGTTTTATTCACCTGATACAAATTATGAAGGTTTGAAAAAGCGGCAGGCAACGGTGGTGGATATTATGGCACAACAGGGTATCATAGATGCACAAAAAGCCGCCGCCATCAAAGGGCAAACCGTATATTTCCGTTCCTTTAGTCCTCAGTTCAGCAAGCACCCGTATTTGGTAACTTACCTGACTTACTGGCTGGAAGAGCAGTTAGGCGCCAATAATTTATATCTGGGGGGGCTCAGTATACATACCACCATCGATCGTAACATGCAGACCGCGGCGGAAAATGCTGTAGCAGCTCAGGTTCGATCACTTTCATACAGCGGAATTACTGCTAAAGATGCTGCGCTGGTTTCAATTGAGGCAGGGTCTGGTGCTGTAAAAGCTTATGTGGGTGGAGCTGATTTCGAACGTAATCAGATCAATATGGCAAACCAGCCGCGGCAGCCAGGTTCCGCAATTAAGCCTTTATATTATGCGGGTGCTTTAAACGAAGGAAAAATTTATCCTGATACAAAAATTAATAATAAACCACGCCAGTTCGGAGATTTCCGTCCTGAAAACAGTTCTGCTGCTTCTCCGGAGACCGTTAATATGTATCAGGCTTTGATAAATTCTTATAATGTTGCCTCAGTAGAAGTACTGAACATCCTTGGCATAGAATCAGGGGTGGGTTATTTAGAAAAGTTTGGTATCACAACCGTCACTGCAGAAGATAAAAACCTGGCCCTGGCACTGGGAGGTATGAGCAAAGGTATATCACCATTGCAGCTGGCAGCTGCCTTTGCCGTATTTCCTCAGCAAGGGATTTACCAGGAACCATATCTGGTAGAATCGATCAACGATGTAAAAGGGAAAAATCTTTACAGCTATGAGCAGGAAAGGCACCGGGTGATCAGCAGGTCAACAGTAAATATCATGAACGATATTCTGGAACAGACCGTACGTTACGGCACCGGTAAAAGTGCGGCAATTGCCATACCAAGTGCAGGTAAAACAGGTACTACCACTGACAGCAGAGATCTATGGTATGTAGGTTATACCAATGAGCTGGTGACAGCAGTCTGGGCAGGCAACAGTGACAACACTCCGGTCACCGGTTACAGCACTTATGGGGGTACAGTGGCAGCACCTATCTGGCGGAATTATATGAATAAACTTTATTACAGTTATTGGCTGGAACAGAAGCCTGCTCCGCCGGCAGTTGAAGAACCCGAGGAGGAAGAAACTGAAGACACGGATGAAACCGATGATAATGAAAATAATGATGAAAATAATGAAGCGGACGAAAACGACCAGATTGATGAAGATGAAGAAAACCTTGGATCAGAAGCAATACCGGAAGAAGAACCCGGAGATACCACTGGTCCTGCCCAGCCTGAGCAGCCAGTAGAAGGCGGACCGCCCGGTAACGAGGAAAACAATCCCGCAAGCACTGTGCAAATTACCCCTGAAGCGGCGGGTTTTTAAACAATAGCAGACCACAGCAGTATTTGCTATAATCTATAGGGAGCAGGAGAAGGAGTTAGGGGATTTTATGCGATATGAAGGTAATATTTACAGGCCATTCAGTGAAGCCAACAGTTATTTGCTGCAGTGCACAATAGGCTGTTCTCACAATAAATGTACATTCTGCGGTATGTACAAGGAAAAAAAATATCGTGTGCGCAGCCTGAATGAAATCAAAGAAGATATCAAGATGGCAGGAGAATATTATCATGATTTCCAAAAGGTGTTTCTCTGTGACGGAGATGCCATTGGGATCGATACAGAAATCCTGCTGGAGATATTAAATGAATTGTTCCGTACTTTCCCCTCTCTCAGGCATGTGGGCACTTATGCCGGGCCTGCCAGTACCTTAAGTAAAAGTATTTCAGAACTCACAGCTCTTCGGGCAGCCGGGCTGACCAAAGCCTATCTGGGCGTGGAAACTGGCGATGATAAGCTCTTAGGAGAAATCAGAAAAGGAGTAAACTACCAGCAAATGTTGACGGCAGGACAGAATCTGGTCAATGCCGGTATCAACTTATCGGCCATGATCCTGCTGGGGATCGCCGGGCCAGGAACCAGGTCTGAGGAGCATGCTAAAGCTACCGCTGAAATATGCAATGAAATGAGGCCGCAGTATCTGGCAGCTCTAACTGTAACACCAGTGCCGGCAACTCCGTTATATCGCCAGGTGAAAAACGGGGAATTCAAACTATTAAGCCCCATGGAAACATTAATGGAAATGAAAGTATTAGTGGAAAACATCTCAATAGATAAAGTGAAATTTGTCGGGACCCATGCCTCAAATTACCTGCCGGTAACCGGAGAACTGCAAAATGATAAACAGAAAATACTGGACTTGATCTCCTATGCACTAAGTACCAATGATCCCCGTGTACTAAGAAGTGAAAAGATGAGAGGATTATAAATAGAAAACTACATTTTGTCCCACCAATTGAAGTTGTTGAATAAGAATACACCTACGATAGCAGCAACTAATCCAATCCCCAAACATACCAGCAATACTATTGCCAAAATATCATTTTCCTGCATAGTCTCATCATCCCCTATTCCCTATAATTATAATAGCCAAATCCATCCTTATGGTCAATTTTAATTCAGCTGCATCTGCTAAAAATGCAGTCATAATGATTAAAAACATTTACGGCTGTAAGGAAACAAATCATCCTTTCCTGCTTAATATAGAGCAAGGAGAGGTGATAAAATGAGAACATTTGTTCATGGCGTCAGGGATATCTATAAACATACTCTATCCGGCGAAAAGTGGGCTCCGCCGGGAGTATCTTTGATTGCTGCACGTAAAATGTGGCCCGTTACCTTAGGAGAGCAAAGCATTGTGGCAGTGCTGGATACCGGGATCGATTACACACATCCTGATCTGGCCGGGAATATCATCGGCGGTGTCAGCATGATCCCGGGAGAAAAGGATTACAGTGATGAAAACGGACATGGGACTCATGTGGCCGGTACCATTGCTGCCAATGGGAAGTTACTGGGGGTGGCACCTGAGGCAAAATTGCTGGCAGTTAAAGTACTGGATAAAAACGGCTCCGGTACTTATGCGGGTATTAATCAGGGAATAGCCTGGGCGCGCAAATGGCAGGGACCTAAAGGTGAAAAGGTGAATATCATCAATATGAGCCTGGGAGGGCCGATTTCCAACAATAACATGCATAAGGAAATCATCCAGGCAGTTCAGGGGGGGATATCAGTGGTTTGCGCTGCCGGCAATTCAGGAGACGGCAATCCTGATACACCGGAATTAGCATTTCCGGCATTCTATGATGAATGCTTGGCGGTGGGCGCTATCGATTTGCAGGTTGGAATGGCTAACTTCAGCAACTCCAACGAACATATCGATATTGTAGCACCAGGAGTGGCCACTTATTCAACCTACCCGGATCATCAATATGTCGAACTGTCAGGGACTTCCATGGCGGCACCCCATATAAGCGGCGCCCTGGCGTTGATTTATTCCCGCTATGTAAAGCGATTCGGAGTATACCCGAGTTTTGAAATGATCAAGGGATTGCTTACCTATCAAGCCATTGATTTAGAGAAAGTAGGTTTTGATAATTTATCCGGTTTTGGACTCTTCAGTTTTAATATTGATGGAGGCAAAGCCATAGAACTGTTTATAAACAAGAAAAAATACGCGGTCAACGGCAAGGAAAAAACACTGATCAGTGCTCCCTTTATGGAAAAGGGAATTGCCTGTGCATCTGTCAATGAAATATGTGATTTGCTGGCAACGGATTCATTGTATGTACCGCCTGAACCGAACAAGGAAGGAAAAATTATGATTTGGAGCTAGTTATTTCTATATTCATCTCCAATAAAAATGAAGGAAATTCAAGGTTATGTGTAGAATTAAACTACTATAGACATAAATGTAATAGATAAAGCTACAATAAGGGGATGATATGATGGCTGATAAATTACACATTTTTGCCGTATCTGATTCAGTGGGGGAAACAGCGGAGAAGATAGCAGTTGCATCAGTGTTGCAATTTACCATGGAAAGAAGCATCACTCGTTTTTCCAGAGTAACCAAGGAAGATCAGATAGTTAAAATTATAGAACAAGCCGCCCGGGAAGATGCGCTCATTATTTACACCATTGTTAAGCCGGAATTATGCAAATTCCTTGACGACAAGGCATTGGAGCACAATGTGGTGGCAATCAATGTTATGGCACCGTTATTCGAAGCCATTCAACAAAAGACCGGATTAAAGCCCGAATGTATTTCAGGACTTACCCACAAAATGGATGAACAGTATTTTAACCGTATGCAAGCCATTGAATTTACCCTGGAACATGACAACGGACAAAATCTTGAAACAATAAATGAAGCGGACTTGATTATTTTTGGCCTGCCGCGGACTTCTAAAACACCATTATCCATGCATCTGGCCAATCTGGGCATCAAAGTAGCCAATTATCCAATATTTCTGGATACCGAAATACCGGGAGAAATTATGGCTCTGCAAGGGAAAGTGCCTATGGTAGGATTAACTATTGATATGGAAACACTGCTTAATCTTAGGCGGGAAAGATTACGCAGTTTTGAACTGCCGGATGATTTTGAATCCATTGATGACCTGGTGGCAGAAGAAATAGATAATGCTTACCGCATTTTCGCCCGGCTGAAATGCCTGGTTATCGATGTTACTGTGGAGAACATTGAAGAAGTTGGCAATACTATTACTCATAAATTTAAACTGCCGCTTCGGGTTACCCACTACAAGTTTTAAGTAACGCGCTTATTAAACAAAAACGGGGCTGGACCCCGTTTTTCTTTTTGAAGGCTGAGGGAGGTTGTTTATGCCTTTTGTTTATATTTTACAATGCAGTGATCACACATTATATACAGGGTATGCCCTTGATTTAACCAAAAGAATTGAACAGCATAACCGGGGAATTGCCAGCAAATATACCAGGTCCAGACTTCCGGTGGAATGTGTTTACATGGAAGAACAAGCTACTGTAGGTGAAGCTTTAAAAAGAGAAATTGAAATTAAAAAATTGACCAGAATACAGAAGTTGGATTTGATAAATAGTGCTAAATGAGCTTTTACATAAAAGACTATATGCAGGGGAAAATAAAATTAATCTGTATATAGGAGGTCATTATATTGAAAGTCAGAAAAGGAGAAATCGTTAATAAAAGCGCTATTATCAAACAAGGTGAATTTACGAAAGAAGAATACGAAGGACTGCTTGCTGCATCAGACAGCGAAAACGGTATCTATAATATTGCCTTGCAATTAAATGAAAACCTGGTAATGATCGTTGACCAGGTAAGTGACAGCGAGGTGCAGCATCGTTATCATCAACTGGCTCCGGATATTCAGAAAATGCAGAAGGAATATAAGGAGAATCCTGAAGGCCTAAAATATATTTAAGGGGGGGATAAAAGGATGAGTGACGCTGTTAGTTATCAAACCCCTATAATGAGCATGGACGAATTCAATATCGGACTCCTGGAAAAAGATCAGATCCCAGGTCTGCTTATTCGCAGTGATGAAAATGGTGTTTATAATATTGGCATCCAAATCAATGATACCGAAGTGGTAAAAGTTGATTCAGCAGTGGAAAATGATGCCATGAGAAGAGCAGAATACTGGAAAGACCACATTTCAGAGATTCAAGAAAGGTACAAAGATCGAAAACCAGGTCTAAAGCTGTTTGGGGGGGAATAAGCCCCCAGACCGTCAAGAAAGGCTAATAGCAACCTTAATAGTATCGCGCGCGATACATCAGTTGTGCCCTTGGGTGCGGCGTTAATTTGGTAGTTCCGTTCAATCACGGACCCCCCTATTGCCTTGCTCTTAACAACATTATTAGTTCGCGGAGCGAACATTGTAGTGCCTTGGGTGCCTTATTTGCTTTAGATCCCACTATTTACTTTCAAGAGACATAACTGACCCTCTTTAGTATATAATTATTTGAGGAGGGATTAGGTTATGGATTTTGAATCTCTTTTGAAGTTTCCACTGGAAGACAAAGACTGGGTCAAAAAGATAATCATCGGCTGCGTGATCTCCATCGTCCCGGTTCTGAATTTACTTGCCTTAGGATATCTTCTCAGTTGTCTTAAGTCAGGCTTAAGGGGACGAATGGAACTGCCCGATTGGAAGGATTCGGCAGACCTGCTCAGGGACGGATTCTTCGCTTTGCTGATCATCATTTTATACTTCCTGGTTCCGTCAATTTTATTTCCGCTGTTAAGTTTTATACCAGCTATCGGCACCATCATAGCATCCATATTGCTGCTCCTGGCAGGCTTGATGGTTCCCATGGCCTTAGCCCGCTATACTTTAAGGGGTGATTTCGCCGATGCCTTTCAATTGAAGTTGATATTCGGTCACGTGATGTCAGTGATTCAGTACTACTTGCCGGTATATCTTGTTATGGTATTTATATATGCTTTTGGTTTTATAATAACAGCCTTCGTTCCTTTAATATCATTTATAGGCGTGTTGCTGCTTTTTTACACGTCCATTGTTTTCTTTAATCTGACGGGGCAACTATATGATGACTCCAGATTTAACTGAACCTTTTAATTCCTTATTGATAATAAGCTGAATTTTTGATATGATATTATTTGCGTGTCGGGATGTAGCGCAGTTTGGTAGCGCGTCTGGTTCGGGACCAGAAGGCCGCAGGTTCAAATCCTGTCATCCCGACCATT
>JAAZFJ010000077.1 GCA_012511795.1 Syntrophomonadaceae bacterium | reverse complement strand
TAAAAAGTAAAAGACCGGGAGTTACCCGGTCTTTTCATAATAGCCGGCTTCTGCGGCTTTATTGATCTGCACGCTGCTGGTTTTCAGGGAGTTCACTTTGATTATCTTCACTCTTTTCAGAGATTACAGGTTCCTCCCCTTTCATAATTGCTTCAAACTGTTCCGCTTCCATAGTCTCTTCTTTCATTAGAAATTCAGCTATTAAATGTAATTTCGCCATGTTTTCCGTCAATATTTGTTCTGCTTTTTTATAGCTGGTTTCCATTAACAAACTGGCTTCTTTATCAATAGCATAAGCAATTGCATCAGAATAATTACGATCCCTTGATATATCTCTGCCAAGAAATACTTCCTCACTTTTATGACCGAAGGTCAATGGCCCCAATTCATCTGACATTCCATATTCAGTTATCATCTTGCGTACTGTACTGCTAGCCCTTTCCAGATCGTTTTGCGCTCCGGTGCTGATATCATTTAGAACTATTGCTTCTGCAACACGTCCGCCTAAAAGAGTAGTTACTTCGTCCAGCAGATATGATTTGGTAATATAATTTCGGTCTTCTTCAGGCAGTAACAAAGTATAGCCGCCAGCACGTCCCCGGGGAATGATCGATATTTTGTGCAATTTATCGGTATGGGGCAAAAAGTAACTTACCAAAGCATGTCCGGCTTCATGGTATGCAACCAGGCGTTTTTCCTTTTCCGAAATGACCCGGCTCTTTTTCTGCGGTCCGGCAATTACTCTTTCAATTGACTCCTCCATTTCCTCCATACTGATTTTGGACTTACCTTTGCGGGCTGTAAGCAAAGCAGCTTCATTGACCATATTGGCTAAATCAGCCCCGGTAAAGCCAGGCGTCCTTTTAGCCAATATTTCCAGGTTCACATCACTATCTACAGGTTTATCTTTGGCATGAACTCCCAAAATTGCTTCTCTGCCTTTTACATCAGGCCGGTCGATCAAAATATGACGGTCAAAACGGCCAGGTCTTAAAAGAGCAGGGTCAAGTATATCAGGCCGGTTGGTTGAGGCCATAACAATTATAAACTCATTGGTGCTGAAGCCATCCATTTCAACCAACAGTTGATTAAGGGTCTGTTCTCTTTCATCATGCCCTCCGCCTAACCCGGCACCACGCTGACGGCCGACAGCATCAATTTCATCAATAAATACTATACAAGGTGAATTCTTTTTAGCCTGTTCAAACAAATCGCGCACTCTCGATGCACCAACACCAACAAACATTTCAACAAAATCAGAACCGCTAATGGAGAAGAAGGGGACTCCAGCTTCTCCGGCCACGGCTCTGGCCATTAAAGTTTTCCCCGTTCCAGGTGCACCAAATAATAAAACTCCTTTAGGAATTTTAGCTCCCAGCTTGATAAATTTTTGGGGGGTTTTTAGAAATTCTACGACTTCCTGCATTTCTTCCTTGGCTTCATCTGCCCCGGCTACATCTTTAAATGTAACCTTAACTTCTTCCCCGGTCATCAGACGTGCCTTGCTTTTGCCAAATTGCATAACACGGCCGCCGCCCCCCTGGCTTTGATTCATAATAAACATCAGGAAAGCAATCAAAATAATAATCGGAAATAAGGTGGTTAAAAGTGCAGTCCACCATGGTGCAGGTGGTTCTGGTTCGGTGGTAAAATTCACTTTGCTTTGCTGCATGACATCAATGATATCACTCTCTTTGGGTGCAGAAGTAGTGAACTTGGAGCCGTCTTTCAATTCCCCTTCTATATTGTAAATTAATTCATTGATAATCACCTGAGCTGAAACTACTTGCCCCTGTTTGACCTTGTTATAAAAATCAGGATAAGTTAATTTTTTAGCAGGATCTTCCACATTGCTGGTCAGTTTTATAGCAAATAGCGCCAGCATGACAATAAGTACATATATTGCAATGTTTTTAAAAGCTCTGTCCAAAACTTTTCCTCCCCTTGCGTAAATAGAGCATTTCCGTAAATTTTAGCATATGGTTCCATCCTTTTCAACGCCGCTGGTTTACCTGTTATGAAGATGCCGCTTTTTTTATGACCAATATATTTTGGGTATTAGAATCTACAATTGCTTTTTTGGCAGAACGATATCCCAATAGTCCATAAATCTCCTGATCAGAAGCCAGTACAGGTACCAGGTCACGCTCTTCTATCGGCAGCTTAATGTCGATGAAGTAATCTTTTATTTTCTTGGTTCCCTGCATATTCGATGGTTCGAAACGGTCCCCCTTCTTTCTGGAACGCAGAAATAAAGGCTGCTTCATTTTATCGTAATCAAAGTAAGTTTCTCCATTAGTGGGCTGAAAATTCTCTTTGGCTTCTATTTTAAATGAATAAGTTTCTCCCGTCTCTTCAATAGTTAATGATCCGGGAATAGTAATTTCATATAGAAATTTTATCTTATTTTGTTGATTCATGCTAAATATAAGCTTATCATATTCTCTTCTGACCAAAACCTTTTGCGGTAAATTTATTTGTTTAGCAGCGCCAGTTTTTTTGGCTAAATCAAGTACATAGTCTATTATTTGCAGACTCCAGCCAGACTCACCTTTTAATTTCCCCAATGCTTTTTGTACCAGCCGGCGCTGATAAGCAGGCAGCACCTGCAGAAGCTTCTTGTTATCCAGCACTATTTTATCCGCTTCATCACTTATGATTAATTGTTCCCATAATGCATCATTTTCTTTCTCCATCGCATAGTTTTCCTCTTGGGCAATATCAGCCAGTTGGTTAAGGGCTGTTACAATTTGCGGATTATAAGCCTTTAACAAGGGCAGAAGTTCGTGACGTAATCGATTGCGCAGATACGAAAAGTCACTGTTGCTTTCATCAATAAAGAATTTAACTTTATGCAATATGAGAAAGTCTAAAATCTCTTCTTTAGTTACTGATAAAAGAGGTCTGATAAGATAACCTGAGACAGGCATAATTGAGCGCAAACCTTTTACTCCGCTGCCACGCAGCAAGTGGAGCAAAACTGTTTCCGCCCGGTCATCTTTATGGTGGGCAGTTGCTAGTCTTTCCCAGTTGAACTGGTTAGTTATTTCCATGAAAAATTGGTACCGCAAGTCCCGTCCTGCTTCCTCCACTGATTTTCTTTGCTGACGGGCACACAGCAGTACATCAACTGAGCGTGAATAAAAAGGAATAATTCGTTTTTGGCAATAATTTTTTAGATATTCTTCTTCAGCATCAGCTTCTGGTCGAAGCTGATGATTTAAATGAGCGACTCCAATTTGAATATCTAATTCATCTTTTAGATGTTGCATAATGTGGAGCAAGGCCATTGAATCAGGACCGCCCGATACTGCCAGCAAAATTTTATCATTCTTGTTTATTAATTGGTTCCTGTTAACAAAGCTTATTACTTTTTCCAGCATTATAGTCTCCAGTTTATTCCTAATATATATAATGCTACTCCAGTTTAAACCATTGTCAACTCACCAGTTACAATTATCATGGACATTAAAGTTGTACTTAACCCTCTTCCTTTTTAAAGATTAAAGTCAATATACATTACAATGGCAGTCATGTCATCAGCAGGGTTGCCCTGGCTGAGGTTTAAAGCCTGGTTGATGATCATCTCTGCAACAATTTGGGGATTATTTTCATCAATATCAATTAGAAAATCCCGAAGCCAGGTATCGTCGGTTTCGCTGCGCCCGATTTCCAGAATTCCGTCACTTACTATAATCAGCAGATCACGTGGACATAAAGCTCTTTTTTCACTGCTCATATCAAGGGAATCCAAGATACCGATAGGCAGAGAATTAGACGTTACTACTCCTACCTTTTTACCTCTTTTTATAAAAGAGGGGGCACTGCCGATTTTGATGAAATCTACTTCCGCTGTGTATAAGTCCACCATAACCATATCCAGGGTGGTAAATGATTCCGTGGAAGATCTTAATAAAAGCACTGAGTTAATCGTCTCCAAAGCCATATTTTTATCATATCCGCAGTTCAGCAGGTTTTCCAGCAATCTGACTGCCGCCTGACTTTCATTGTAAGCTTTCTGCCCTACTCCCATGCCATCGCTTAAGGCAATTAACTCCTGACCTTCTTTCAAAGTTGCAATCGTGAAGCTGTCCCCGCAGATTTTTTCTTTTCCTGCCTGAGCCACCCCGGTTTCAACTTTGTAATTAAAGGAGCGGGTCAGAGTAAACTCACAATGCCCTTTCCCTATAAAACCCGGGCATTTTTTTTCATATACTTCCATCCTATCTCCCAGCAAAGAGGAAATGACCATTGCCAGGTCTCTTTCGCAATCACTTTGCCCATTACAGGATGGAGTAACTATTTTAAGATACATTTGCCCGCCGCCAGTTTTAATTGGTGTCAGATCAGTAATATTCAAATTAAGACGCAGGCATTCTTTTAAGAGCTTATCCCTCATTTCCAAGTCAATGACGGTTTTATCATCGATTCCTTCCGCCAGATTTTTTATGACTTTACTTACACCAATCAACTGCCTTGATACTAGCTGGCGGGACTTATCCAATCTTTCTGCCCAATATTCATTGGTGCGTAAATTATCAAATAAATAGTTGATGGCATTAATCATTTCTTTTCCATATAAACAGCGGCGAATAAATTCGGGAGGATTCTCTTCCAATGCTGCTCCTCCTTTTTGTTCAGCCACAGCAAAGATATCTAAAATTTCCTGGGAAGTAGCATAAAAATCTTGCCCCCAGCAGCTTTCATAGCGAGAACAATGGTAGCAAAAGTGATTTGATATTTCTTCATAAAGGTAATTTAAATAAGCAGTTTCTTTGTATCTGTTTTGAATGCTTTCTGTCTCAGTAAAAGTACTGCTCAATTCTGCAAATACAAGGGCCAGGTTTTCCATGCTGTTGCGAACACTTTCCTGTAGGTGAGAGTTCATTATTTTAACTTCTTTATTTCTCAGATTACTGATCGGTCCAAGGGATTGCACAGGGATTTTTTCTTTCAGCGAAGCCGGAAGTATAAAGAAAATCAGACAAGCAATGGCTGTTTCCCACATGCTGATTATAATTGCAGAAATATCAGTGACAAATATGGACAAAGCAAGGTTACCCAGCATAAAGCCAATGATTACCCCCAGGCGCCCCAGATTTTTAAACAGACCAGCCAATAACCCGGAAATTGCATACATGCCCAGACTCTGTGCAAAAATGCTGGAGCTGATAGCAGGTATAATCCCACACATTACACCCACCATGGTTCCGCCTCCGCTTCCCCACAGCAGTGCTGCCATTAATATCCCCAGACGGCATATAATACTGCTGATGCTCAAACTGAATAAATAAACTTCGTTGAGCCCCATCACAATGCCTAATCCTAAAACGATAAATGCCGTGATCTCTTCAAAAGTATACTTGTCCAGACTTTTTTTCCAGTGCAAGGCATTGCTGCTGACCATAAAAACTAAGGTAAGAATAGCTGCCAGGAATGACTCAAAAACGATCACCATTTCAGTGTAAAAGGAAACCTGGTCCATCAGCATCAAAAGTGATTTACTGATCATTATGATGGACAGGGTCAGCAGAGGTATTCCCCACCAGGCTTTACCTTTGGGTACTTCCGTATAATTAATGACGGCTGTCAGAACTGCGATGGTAATGATATTCACCCATAGCTCAAAACCATTTAAAACTGTGAATAAACCAAGGATGGCAAAAAAGCTTAATACCATTAATCTAGTTTTGTCTCGATGTCCGAAGCCGACAATATAAGCATATACAAATGGCAACAGTTCTCTTAGTACAAAAGCCCGGGACAGGATCAATGCGCCAACTACAAACAACAAATTCTCCACTGTGGCCCAGGTCTTGAGGAAAGCAATTATATCAAAATTCTCTAATCCCTTTATATAAAGCTTAGGATTCCATGTTTCAGAACTTTTTTTGGTTTGGCGTCTTTTCGCACGCTGATTAAAGGATATTTCATCAGCTGCTCTTTGGTAGGTATATACTTGTAGCTTATTCAACTGTATCCCCCCATTTTTCAGGTTGTCCAGTAAGTATAACAAGCTTAACCGCATTATTTTGTAAAATGAACGAGTACAGCTATATTTTATTAGGACAAATTCCACTATATAAAAAAAGATGCTAACAGTATTTTGCCTTGTTCAACAAATGATTCAAGATCAACAGCAGCATAACAGGATGAATCTCCTGAAACCAGATCATATAAATCAAAAAAACAATTGCTTCGTATACGGAAAAAGCCTGCCCCAAATGGAGCAGGCTTTTAAAAATTTTATTGCTCTATTTTTCAGACTTTTTAAGATAAACAAACCAGTAGAAGGCACCAACAAAGAATGCTCCGCCTACAATGTTACCCAGTGTAACCGGAATCAGGTTGGCAGTCATAAGGTGGCCATAATTAAAAATACTCAATAAGGCATCAGGTGACATTTCCATTGCTTTGGCAGCTGCATCAGGAGCAGTCTGAGCAATGGTAATTCCCATCGGAATAAAGAACATGTTGGCAACACTATGTTCAAACCCACTGGAAACGAAAGCCATGATGGGGAAGAAAATACCAAATATTTTACCAACTACATCTTTAGCTGCAAATGCCATCCAAACCGCCAGACAAACCAGCCAGTTACAACATATAGCCCTTAGGAATGCGGCACTCCATGTGAGAGTTAATTTGCCTTTAGCAATAGCTAAAGCTTTAGTTCCCATAGCACTTAATCCAGCCGCACCTGTTGCCGCATCTATTCCCGATGTCCAGAACATTCCAAAGAATATAATGTAAACAAGCAGTAAAGAACCGGCAAAGTTAGCCAGCCATACTACTACCCAGTTATAAAGCAATCCGCCCCAGGAAGCCTGCCCATTAAGAGCGGATGCAAAACAGGCCATATTGTTTCCGGTAAACAATTCAGCACCAGCAATAACTACTAACATCAGTCCAACGGAGAACACTGCCCCAAACAGGAATTGTCCGCCTGATGTTCCTGCTGCTTCCATTGATCCAATCTTGGTCGCCAAGTTTGCTCCAAAACCAATATATGCACCGGCCAGGATACCTAGAGCGATCATTTTCATAAGTGGTAATTCAGTTTTTGCTTTACCTGCAGCACATACTGCTGCAGATATTTCTGCAGGTGTCATAAAATTCATATTCCCATTCACTCTCCTTCAAATACAAACATTATTAACCTTCGATGCAAAAAATTCAGAGGACCCCCCAACCCCCTTTCTTAATACTGCATATCAATGCACTTTTTTCTAATAAACTCATCATAAGGACTTTATGAATATGAGTTTGTTAGTTACAAACCTTATTTTTTGCCTTTTTATCTTGTTTGTCAGATACAACGAGAGTACAATATGATAAAGTTTATCTATTTATTTTCCAAAATAGCACTTTATTTTATATAAATATCGTTTAATTAATTCTACAAAAAGCACAATATCCCTTCTTAATTTGCGAAATATGTTTTTTGTTGGGGGCCAAAAACAATATTTAATGTAGGGAGGTTTTAGAGGAATGTTAACGGAAAAATTTGACCATACGCAACTTATCAAAGAACTGGGGGAAAGTATCATCCAATTTGAAAAAAATTTCCCTTTGGAATCTTTTCGGGCAGGAGAGTATAAACAGCATCCTTCAGTAACTCTTTTGACTTGTTCTGATTCCCGGATGCCGGTGGATATTTTTGGTGAAAGTTTTAATCGAATTTTTGCAGTTGAAAACATCGGGAATCAATACAGGACTGCAGAAGGCTCAATCCTGTACGGTCTTCTTCACCTTCATACTCCGCTGATGATCGTGGCTGGTCATACAGATTGCGGTGCTATCAAGGCTGCGGATTCAAACTTTTTGGATGAACCGCTGGCCATCAGAAATGAATTATCCATCGTCAAGGACTCCCTGGAAAGAATGATTTACCATTCAGGGATCAAAAC
>JAAZFJ010000076.1 GCA_012511795.1 Syntrophomonadaceae bacterium | reverse complement strand
GGCTCTGACTTTTTTGGAGCAACTACTGTTGCAAAAAGAGACGGCGATGACTTTATTTTGAATGGGCAAAAGCGTTTTATCGTTGGTGGTGAAGGTGCCGACTATTTCCTGGTTTACGCCAAAACTGACCTGGAAGCACCATCAAGCAAGTCTATGACTTGTTTTATGGTTGAAAGAGAAATGGGCGTTAAAACAGAGTATGTATATAATCTTATGGGATCTAGAGGTGGCGGGACTGCCAGAGTTATTTTCGAAGATGTAAGAGTCCCGAAAGAAAATGTGATCGGCGAAATAAATGAAGCAGCAAAGGTTTTTAATCAGATGATGATACCGGAAAGGTTTGGAACAGCAGCCATGACCATTGGTGCTGCCCGGCCAGCTTTGGAGATCGCCACTGATTACAGCACGAAACGCAAAGCTTTTGGAACTGCCATCAAGAACTTTCAGGGAGTAAATTTTAAAATTGCTGAAATGGTAACCAAACTCGATAGTGCCAGAGCTATGATTTTCACCACCGCACTGGCAATCGATTCAGGTAAAGTCAAGCCCAGCCGCTGCCGACGTTTGGCCTCAGAGTCGAAAAAGTTTGTAACCGAGCAATGTTGGGATGTTGCTAATTTGGCTATGCAGATTATGGGAGGTATTGGCTATACGGATGTTTATCCAATAGAAAAAATCGTACGTGATCTAAGGTTATCTATGATATGGGTAGGCACCAATGAAATAATGAGCCTTATTATCCAACATGAGCACTACCGGGAAAGGCTGGCAGAAATAGCATCAGGGGAAAAACGCAATAGTGAAATGGATGCTTTAAATGCTTTTGCTGAAGGAGAGAAAATTTACGAATAATATTTGGGGAGGGAATGAAATGGAAACCAAGTGGAAGGAAATGTATAAGAGTAAGCTGATGTCCGCAGAAGAGTCGGTGAAGCTTTTGTCTGACAAACAATTAATAGCCGCTGCTTCAATTAACGGACAGCCTACGCAGATCGTAGATGCACTGGTACGCCGTATGGCGGATGGAGGGATTAAAGATGCCAGGTTTATCTTTTCGCTTTCGGTCCGGCCAAGTGCATTACACAATCCTGAACTAATCGAAAAATGTGAGCAGCACAATAATACTCTAGATACTATGTATGCCGGGCCATTGGAAAGATATTTTCTTGAAAACCAGTATTATTCATATGTTCCCCATCGTCTGGCTGACGGTCCTTTAATGACTGCCCGGGTAGGATTGGATGCAGCACTGATTACTGTTTCTCCCATGGATAAACACGGCTTTTTCAGCACCGGGGCTAACCCGGAATATATCTACGGTTTTATTCGCCGCAACCCGGGTTGTATCATTTTAGCTGAAGTAAATCAACATATGCCATGGACCAATGGAAACAACCATTTTCATATCTCTGAGATGGCTGCAATCGTGGAAAATGATGTGCCGCTGTTTGAATTACCTGAGATTCCAATAACCGAGCAGGATGAACTGATTGGGCAGTATATTGCAGATATGGTACCAGACGGCGCCTGTATCCAATTAGGAATTGGGGGAATGCCCAATGCAGTAGCAAAATACCTGGTTAACAAAAAGGATTTAGGTGTTCATACTGAAATGCTTTGTGACACCATGGTTGACCTTTATGAAGCTGGAGCCATCACCTGTGCCAAAAAGAATTTCATGCCGCGTAAATGGATAGCTTGTTTTGCCATGGGCACCAGAAGGTTATATGATTTTATGGATAGAAATCCGCTGATTGAATTATATGACTCAGAATGGGTAAATGACCCCTATAATATTTCAAAAAATGATAATGTAGTATCCATCAATGCTACTCTGGAAGTAGATTTCACCGGGCAATGTGCATCAGAAGCTATAGGTACGCGGCAATATTCAGGTGCCGGAGGGCAAATGGACTTCACTGAAGGCGCCTGGCGATCCAAGAATGGCAAAGCTTTTCTGGCGCTCTATTCAACCTATACAGATAAAAGCGGGGTAAAACATTCCAGTATCGTACCCACACTTACCCCAGGAGCCTTGGTAACTACTACCCGCAATGATGTGCAGTATGTTGTAACCGAGTATGGTGTTGCCTGGCTTAAAGGTTTTAATCTCCGCCAGAGAACCATGGATTTGATACGGATAGCCCATCCGGATTTCCGGGACGAGCTTATGGAAGAAGCTCGCAAATTGAAGTATATTAAATAATATGAAATTAAAATGAATCTAAACAGGTTAATTGTAATAGAAATTAAGCCAAAGAAGAGGGCGGATTGTTTTCTGCCCTTTTTCTTCATTATTATAATAGGTAAAATCTATGATTGAAATTGTAGCCAAACTGAAATTAATATATGATTGTCTCAGGAGGCGTATTATGAGTTTTAAAGACATAGGATTAAAAATACAGCTGGCAAGGGAAGAAAAAGGCCTCAGCCAGGAACAACTGGCAAAAGTAATGGGATGTTCGCAATCGGCCCTGTCTAATTATGAAAAAGGCAAAAGAAGACTATATTTGTCTCAATTAGAATTATTGGCGCAGATCTTAGATAAACCCCTTGAATATTTTGTGGAGTCTATGTCACTTAAAAAGTCTGCTAATAATGTTAGTAATAATGAATTCAGGCTGAAAATTACAAATGCTATTGAAAGCTTGGATGAGCAACAACTATTAAAAGTAATGGAATATATTAATTTTCTTCAGTGGAGAGAGAAAAGGGGGAGATAGCATGGACTTTTCGCTTGATAGCAAACAAGGTGAACTGGTATTAAAGGCACGTGAAGTTGCCCGGGAGATCAGAAGTATTGCTTATACTCCGAATTTATCAACAGTGCAATATGTCCAGGAATTTTCAGCAGTACTAGCCCGCAGTAATTTCCTCTGTCCCACTATTCCTAAAGAATATGGCGGTTTAGGATTGGACCGCTTTTCAACGGCGCTTTTAATTGAAGAAATTGCAACGGGTTTTCCCAGCGCGGCGGCAATAGTTGATGCTACGATCCATGCGGCTGAACCAATTTTACTGGCAGGTTCCAGGCAGCAAAAGGAGGAATATTTGCCTTTGCTGACTGGTGAAAATGCTGGTTTAGCATCTTTTGCCCTGACTGAAGCAGCGGGAGGCTCTGATTTATCTCTTATTGTAACTGCTGCTGAAGAAAGTGGAGACGGTTTTTTATTAAACGGCAGCAAGGATTGGGTCATAAATGCTGCTGAAGCAAAATTTCTGACTGTTATAGCTGCCATAGGTAAAACTAAAAAAAGATCATCTTTGCGGGTTTTTATTGTCCCTCAATCAACACCTGGCTTTAAGCTGGGGACAGCAAGAAAAACCATCGGGTTGGATTATGCATACATAGGGGAGGCAATTTTTGATCAGGCTTACATAGATAAAAAAAATGTCATTAAAAGTACTGAAGCTGGAAGCGGCTATCTGCTCCTTACCCAGACTTTTGATTTGGGCAGGGCTATGGTGGGAGCAACTTCTGTTGGCATCGCCAGAGCAGCTTATGAAAACGCCCTGGAATATGCAGAAAAGAGGGTCCAGTTTGGCACCGCTATTAAAAATCATCAGGCAGTTGCTTTTACTCTGGCAGACATGGCGATTAAAATTGAGATGGCACGTCTTATCACTTGGAAAGCTTGCTGGCTAATGGACCAAGGTGGTGATTATTCAGCAGTTTCAGCCATGGCCAAAACTGCTGCCAGCACCATAGCTCAGGAAGTGACTTCCTCAGCAGCTGATATTTTAGGGGCCAAAGGCTGTGAAAAAGGTTCATTGATTGAACAATTGGTAAGAGATGCCCGGATTTTAACTACCATTGAAGGTACCAATAATATGCAGAAGCTGGTTATCGCCTCACAATTATAGGGGAAAAAATGCTGTATAAAATAGTTAAAGACAAATGCTCATCATGCGGTCTATGTGCTGATGTTTGTCCCGTAGAGGCGATCAGTCAATTCGGGCCCTATATCATAGACTCCCTTGTATGCATTGAATGCGGCCAATGCGTTCATGATTGTCCATCTCTGGCCATTGAAATTGTGGAAGAAGAATAGTATAGTGCTGCAGTTTAATAACATATGATGCTGTTTTTAGTTTTAACGGGAGAAAGACTCAAAGTTATGGTTCAATATCTTTGCTGGAGATATCCTGCTTCTTCTGCAGTGCCCAACGGGTTTGAGGACCAACTATGCCATCAATAATAAGGCCGTTATCTTTCTGGAACCTTTTAACCGCTTCCTCAGTTTTTATTCCGAAAACCCCATCAGATTTATACTTGTAATAGCCCATCTTTTTCAGCATTAATTGTACTTCTTTTACATCCGGCCCTTCAGTCCCCAGCTTTAACAATCTGCCGGTATAGGCTTTGCCAAATATATTGACAGGTGTTCCAATAGGAGTCAAATCATACAGCTCGGTCACATCTTCATTGAACATGCGAACACAGCCGTGACTGTATGCTTTGCCGATGGATTTCGGGTTATTGGTACCATGGATACCGTATCCTCCCCATGGGATACTAAGCCGCATCCATCTGACTCCAAAAGGTCCTCCGGGGTTAAGGGATTTCTGAACAACTGACCAGTTTCCCATAGGGGTAGGAGTTGATTTTTTCCCAATGCCAACCTTGTAAGTTCTGGAGGGCTGTCCGTTTCTGCTGAAGGTAAGGCGGCGTTTGGTAATATCAATACTTATAAGGGGAAGATCGTTTTGATAATCAGGTTGATAGGGTATACTGACCGAAAACGGGATTCTTAATTTTATCCAGGTATCAGGGCCTACTATTCCATCTGCCGGCAGAAAGCGTGAAATCTGAAAAGTTGTGACTGCCTGTTCAGTTTCCCGGGTAAAAAATCCATCAACCGATCCTGAATAAAAACCCATTCTTTTTAAACTATACTGAAGAATTTGCACATCCGGCCCGGATATTACATCATCTTGCAGGCGCAAAAAACGAGTGGCATAAATCATATGATTTCTCCTAAAAAATCTTTGTTGATATTATATTAATCTTTAGCTTATTTAGTGACAAAACAGGCTACTCTTAGATATTATGCCGGCAGGGAGGCAACAGATTGGATAAAGAAAGGCATAAAAGAAGCGGTTCGCATAACCGCTGCAGATTCTATAAATTTTATACTTTAGGGTTTATGAAAAATCTATGTCAATTTATATTTGCATAATTGTTAAATCAAGTCAAGTTGTATATAGCTAATTAGCTTCTGCCTATAATAATCAGCCTAAAAACAGGTATGAACGAACAAGGTAAGACTTGGAAGCTTAAAATAGATTAAAATGAATCTTTTATTTTGGTAACATAAATTCTATTATTGAAATATCCATACAGCACCTTTCAAGTATCCTTGACAGGTGTTTTTTAATAATAAAAAGGAGTGATCAGGTAAATGGAGCTAATTAGTAAGAAGGGGCTTTTGCTGGGGGGCTTGCTAAGCTTGCCATTGCTTTTGTTTACACCGGCAATAGCTTTTGCCAGTGAAGCAGATCTAGTAATCCCGCAGCTTGAGTCATCACAGGAGTCGTTGCTTGTTCTTGGTATGCTGGTATGTGTATTAGGAATGCTGTTTGGTTTTTATCAGTATAAGAAAGTGGAAAAATATGCAGCCCATAAAAATATGCTGGATGTTGCAAATACCATTTATGAAACCTGCAAAATCTATCTTATTCAACAGGGCAAGTTTCTTATAATTCTTTTTGCCATAATAGGTGTATGTATTGCCTTCTATTTTGGCTTCTTATCCAAGATGCCAATAGGCTCAGTTTTATTTATCCTCATGTGGACAATAATTGGTATTCTTGGTTCATACAGTGTTGCCTGGTACGGAATACGCATGAACACCCTGGCCAACAGCCGTACCGCTTTTTCCTCGCTGGAAAGAAAACCTCTTAAAGTATTAAACACTGCTTTGGATGCGGGAATGAGTATTGGAACCATGCTGGTCTGCGTTGAACTAATCATGATGCTGGTATTTTTGCTATATGTGCCCAGGGAATTGGCTGGAGCCAGCTTTATTGGTTTTGCAATAGGAGAATCATTAGGGGCCAGTGCTCTTCGTATTGCCGGCGGCATATTCACCAAGATTGCTGACATCGGGGCTGACCTGATGAAAATTGTTTTTGGCATCAAGGAAGATGATCCGCGAAATCCGGGTGTTATTGCTGATTGTACAGGTGACAATGCTGGAGACAGTGTTGGACCCACTGCCGATGGTTTTGAAACATATGGTGTAACAGGTGTTGCCCTGGTTACTTTTATTGTTTTGGCCGTTGCACCCGAACTGCAGACTATTTTGCTGACTTGGATCTTTGTTATGCGGGTACTGCTGGTTATCACATCGGTAGGTTCCTTTTATATTAACAAAATCTTCAACCAGTCTAAATTCGGCAACAGTGATGATATGGATTTCGAACAGCCGCTGACCAGTTTGATTTGGATCACCTCTATCCTTTCCATTGTCAGTACTTTTGCTGTCAGTTACTACATTTTGGGACCGGGTGCCGGAACCACCACTGCTTTAACAGGACTTTGGTGGGCGATGGCAACCATAATAAGTTTTGGCACCCTGGGTGCAGCTTTGATTCCGGAGTTTACTAAAATATTTACCAGTCCTAAATCCACACATGTATTGGAAGTTGTAAAAGCCTCCAGAGAGGGGGGACCTTCACTAAACATCCTTTCCGGGATGGTAGCAGGTAATTTCAGTGCCTTTTGGATAGGCATGGTATTTTTGGCACTTATGTATGGGGCTTATTTAGTGAGTGGTTTTGGCCTTAGTGAGATTATGATCTATCCGTCCATATTTGCTTTCGGTCTGGTAGCTTTCGGCATGATGGGAATGGGTCCGGTGACTATCGCTGTTGACAGTTATGGCCCGGTTACGGATAATGCCCAATCAATCTACGAGCTTTCACTGATTGAAGAAGTTCCAAATATCTCTAAAGAAATTGAAAAAGATTTCGGCTTTAAACCCGATTTTGAAAAGGGCAAATACTATCTGGAAGCCAATGACGGTGCAGGCAATACTTTTAAAGCTACTGCCAAGCCGGTACTGATTGGTACTGCAGTAGTAGGAGCCACCATTATGATTTTCTCAATTATTTTGGTCATTCAGGGTGTTTTAGAAGTTGATCCGGTAGCTATCCTTAATATGCTTAATCCGTATACTATTTTGGGATTTATCGCTGGCGGCGCAATAATCTACTGGTTTACCGGGGCGTCCAATCAGGCAGTTACCACCGGAGCATACAGAGCAGTGCAATTTATCAAGAAAAATATTAACCTTGATGAGCATTCTGATCCGAAGGCTAACATGGAAAACTCTAAAGAAGTGGTAAAGATTTGTACCCAGTATGCGCAAAATGGGATGATAAATATATTTATTGTTATTTTCTCTTTTGCCTTGGCTTTTGCCTGTCTTTCTGCTCCCAAAAGCGGTAATGAACCAGTGGCCTTCTTTATTTCCTATTTAATTGCCATCGCAGTATTTGGCTTGTTTCAGGCTGTTTTCATGGCTAATGCCGGCGGTGCCTGGGATAATGCTAAAAAAGTTGTTGAAGTGGATTTACAGGAAAAAGGGACAGCTTTACATGAAGCCTCAATCGTAGGTGATACAGTAGGAGATCCTTTTAAAGATACTTCTTCAGTAGCTTTAAATCCAATAATCAAATTTACCACTTTGTTTGGTCTGTTGGCTATGGAGATTTCCATATCGGAGGCTTTCAGGAGCATAGCGCCTTATGTGGGTGTAGTTTTTTTGATTATCGGTTTAATTTTTGTATGGCGCTCGTTTTATGCCATGCGGATTCCAACGGAAGAATAAAAATTATTATAAAACGTATCAGGGAAATTTCCTTGATACGTTTTTATATTTAGTAAAATAAGATAATTTGTCGTAACGCAATTCTGAATTAATGAAAGCGATAAGCTAATATGTAAGTAAGGTCTGAATGTTATGGCTGTTTATTCTTGTGCCTGATTCTGCAAGTCATTTTATAGCATACAGGGGGTGTAAAGCTGATAATGGCTGAATATACAAGAATTGATAGTTTAATGGATTTCAGCCTTCAATTGATTCGGGGGCATAAAATAAGCAAGGCTATAAATTTACTTTATAAAGTGCTGCAAGAAGAGCCCAGGAATCTGCAAGCTTTGAATCTGCTGGCGGACTGCTTTTTTAAAGTCGGGCAATTTTCTCAGGCTGCCGAAACTTGGAAGATGGTTTTAAAATACGATAAATATAATAATAATGCACTTGAAAAATTGAAGCATTTTGACCGTCCGTCTTTCCAATATTGGCTTAAGCGTTATAATGAAGCTTTAAAGCTGATTGCCAACAGACGATACGACAAAGCAAAAGCTATTTTACACAGCTTGCTTTTGGAATATGATGGCTTTGTTAAAGTATATGAGCTGTTGGGGTTATGTTATTGGGAAGATTCCCAGGAGAGCATGGCCTTAAGGTTATGGGAAAAAGGACTTCAGATAGATCAAAGTTACGCTTTAATAACTGAATATATTAATGGCTTAGGGTTAAATAATACTTTGGATGCTGCGGATACATTAACTAGTGAATAGTTTATCAAGTCCGGAGCCTTTTTTTCTTATTATTTTCAGTCATTTTTTGTTATGATGGTAGGAGAAGATTTTGTGAATCGAAAAATCCCAAACATATACTTCCATTAGTGGCATATATTCTGTTTAGTCTTTGGGGGGATACTAGCGTTGAATAATATATCCAGTCATGAGAGTTTATGTATTTGTGGAAGTGAAAAACCATATAATCAGTGCTGTGGTGATTCTAACAGATGTGTAGTTATACATTTCCCCAGAGGAAAGAGAAACAAATACAGCACTTTGATCGAGAATGCAGTTGGCGAAATAACAGATTATGCCAGACATTATTTTTATAGCTGGGAAACGGCTGCAATAAGCCGTTTTACTTCCTATGCGCAGATTAATCATATCGATGAAGAATTCACACAAATTTTTCGCGAGTGGTTTGTTATTGATTTTCGTTTCCATAAAGATGTATCACCAATTATAGATTTTTACCTGGCAGAAAATGACGGCAAATTTGATAGTAACTATTTACAGGTTTTTCAGGCCATCAAAGAATCCCACCTTTCTTTGTACAGGATCCTGTGGATAAAGAACAATACTCTGGCTATTCGGGATATACTAAATGGCAGGGAATTTAATATAGAAAAAGACCTGGGTGCCCTAAACCGTGTTATACAGGAAGGGATGCTGCTTCTTGCCCGTATGGTCAGCATCGGCAATACCTCTTTGCTGATGGGAAGACCAAAAGTGGTTTTTTCCGGCAATCGGCAATACTTATTAGAAGAAATAAATTCTATCAGGGTTCAGGAGGGAATTCACGATCCGGTGGTTTTCCAAAAAGAATTTGCTGAAGTTGCCTGTGGTTTGATTATGGATCTTAAACAGGGGATAAAGAAAAACCGCCTGAAGACACGAAGCCTTACTTTTTCCCTGCAGGAAAATGGAAAATTATTAAATAGTATTTTGTCTAATCCTGAATTTGCACTTCTGGAACGCAATGAAAAATGGCTTAAATTCACTTGGGATAATAAAAACGCCTCTTTTACAAGATTATATCTAAGCTCCAAAAATCTTTTAACCGCCGCCGATGATTTAAGTGATTTGATTAGTATTGTCCAGAAGCTTAACCTGATGTGGGAGAACATTATTGATTTACAAACGGCGGAGTGGAAAGATGGCTGCAATTTTTCTTCTGAAGAAGAAGCAGAAGAGATTTTAGTTGATGTAATGCATGACAAATACTTCGAAGATTGGATCAAAACTCCCCATCTGGAGTTGGAAGATATGACTCCGTTGCAAGCTATAAAAGATAAAAAAGGCCGAATATTACTGGAAAACCTACTTGGTGACCTGGAGAATATCGAATTACGCGCCAGAAGCAGAGGTGAATATTATTTTCCAACTGCCGTAATAAGAACCAGGCTTAGTATGGACCGTGAAAAAATATCCAAGGAAATGCTGCAACCCGAAGCAATTGCATTACAAGTCAGCAAACATAGAGTAATTCAGGAATTGAGTTCATATGTCACAGTATATAATTGGGTAAATGAAGAGACGCGTATGGTGGCAATAACTGCTTTTGATTATTACAAAAATGACGAAGACAGGGAAAAACTAGCCTGGATACTGTTCATGTGGAACGAGTTTAGTAAGATATATCGGCCAAAAGTGTACAAAGCAAAAGCTTGGCTTGCATCTCTTGATTACAGCTATTCCTATTTAAAAGGAGAGAAAATTACCTTTGCATCGTCAGCGAAAAAATTCAACATCTCAACCCTGCTGTTAAGTTCAAAAGCACAATTAATTATACGTCACTTTCAAAGCATTCCCTTGGATTTCAGCGTAGAATTGATGTCCTACTCTTACTGGAATGAGATCAGCAACCGGGAAAAAATTAATGTATATGAAGAAGTCAAACAGCATCTTAAAATTTTTGCTTATTCGGTAAAAGAGCATTGGGGTAAAGAGGAGCAGCAAATTCACAATGATTTTTACGATAATATAAACACTGCAGGCAAATTTTGGCAGGGCAGCACCAGCAAGATTTATCAAGAATTTTATACCCAGTATTATGAACTTGATTGCCTTAACAGTGAGAGCAGTACCATCGCCAATCTATTCTGGGAGAATCAGGCGAAAAGGTATCCCCCTTGTTTTAAAACCGCTGCCTTTAATCTGATGACCAGTTATGTTGGGGCTTATAAAATCATTCCAACCGGTAAAAATGAACTGATATTTGAAGACTACTTTTCCGGTAAGAAATATGAGATGTGCGGAAACTTCGGGGCTAATGTGCACGAAAACATCGTTCCGGGGATGCTGAGCATAACCCGATTGCTGCCCCTTAATGGCCAAATGTGGGTTAATGAGCCGATGTTTATTGTTTTACCGGATATGCTTGAATTGTTTGAAAAAAACTATCAGATGCTGATGGAGAGATATAATCCTTTTGATATTACCGATATATTATATCTTAAAATCCGGGGTAAAAGCATCCTTAAAGCTAACATTATGGCCATCGATGATATGGAACAGAACACGGTTAATATGATGAATCAGCCTTTGCAGATGGAATGGCAGATTGCAAATGTAATGCATTGTGATGAAGTGATTAAGTTGTTAAACAAATGCAGCAGATTCAGGCTTTTGTACCAAGATCAGGACCGCACCAGCTTTATTTGGATTTGCAGCAAGTCCGAACCTAATTATCAGTGGGGATATCTTGTGATAAAACAAGGCGTTATTCTTATATCTGCTCCCCCGGGAAAAGATCTGAACAAATTCATAAAGGATATACGCCGGACAGTTAAAAGCGCTGACATTGTAATAGCTTTTCGGCCTTTTCATGCTCGAACTGGAGTATTAAAAACCATTGAAAATCTTTTTATAGCTGACCTGGCTGTATTTTTTCACAAAAACTCGGATTTATCACTAAAACTTTTGCGCCAGGATAATTTGTCTGATGATAACCAGGAATGGTCTCAGGGAATTTTCCTTTTGAAATTAGGCACATTATTAATGGATTATTTGCATGAGACCAACAAACCTACCCGATAAGTTTTGCGCTGCACTTGACTTAATGAAATCAATTACTTATTCTTATTGATATTGAGGTGAAAAAAACACCTCGGCATTTAGCCGAGGTGTTGTAATTATCGCTAAAGTAGGGTAAATTTTTTTAAGGCACGATTATACAATTATGACTTTTAGATAACAATTAAAAAAACAGTAAAATCAGTAAATATTTAGTTGGGAGGAGCATAAATGGAAGCCAGGTTAGAAAAAATAGAGAGCAGTGAGGCACATATTGAAATAACAGTTGATGCCGAAAAAATGGAAGAAGGGTTTGAAAAAGCTTATCGTAAAGTAGTCAAGCAAGTGTCAGTACCCGGTTTTCGCAAAGGAAGAGTACCCCGGCAATTATTAGAAGCGCATTATGGAAAAGAAGTCCTTTACCAGGATGCCCTTGAATATATTGTTCCTTTAGCCTATGAAGAAGCATTGACTATGGTGGATATCGAACCTATTGCACAGCCGGAATTTGATATTGAGGACATTAATCCCGGTGAAGAATTCAAATTTAAGGCTATTGTGGCAGTGAAACCGGAAGTCAAATTAGGCGATTTTACTGATCTGGAAGTATCAATTCCCCCAATGACAGTTTCTGATGAAAATGTAGAACAACGTCTGGAAGATATGCGGCAGCGTTATGCAGAAATCGTTGAAAAAACCGAAGAGCCAGCATTATTAGGTGATACTGTCACTATTGATTTTGAAGGATTTTTGGATGGAGTACCTTTTGAAGGCGGGAAAGATGAAGACTACCCCCTTGAATTAGGTTCTGATACATTTATTCCTGGGTTTGAACAGCAGCTGGTAGGCATGAAATTAGGGGAAGAAAAAGATGTTGAAGTGACATTCCCGGAAGATTACCATGGAAAAGATTTGGCCGGTAAGGCAGCAGTTTTTAAAGTTGCCATTAAAAAAATAACCGCCAAAAAAGCCAGGGAGCTAAATGATGAATTTGCTCAGGAAATAAGTGAGTTCGAGACAATAGAAGAATTAAGAGCTGATATCAGAAAATCAATGGAAGCAATTAATGAACAGCAGAAAAAAGAGATTATTCAACAATCAGTAATCAACCAGGCTGTTGACAGATGTGAAATGGAACTGCCAAAAGCAGCAGTACAGGCTCAGACAGAAAACATGATGAGACAGCTGGAACAGAGAATGATTTCACAGGGAATTTCCATGGATCAATATTTCCAGATAACCAATAGCAATGAAGAAGAATTCCAGCAAAACATCTGGCCGGAAGCAGAGCGCATGACCATGAGCAACTTTATGCTGGAAAAAATAGTTGAAGAAAAAGGTTTTGAAATAAGCGATGAAGAAATAGACAAATATATAGAGCAAGTTGCCCAAGGAATGGGAATGGAAACAGAAGCCGCCAGGGAAAGACTTTCAGCGGCTATGGACAGGATCATTTTCAGTCTGAAAATCGATAAGGCCATTGAATACTTAGTAGACAATGCAAAAGTTACTGAGCAAAGCCCGGTTATCGAACAAAAAAAAGTTGAGCCGGAGCAAAACCCGGTTGAAGTGCAGGAAATAGTAGAGTCAGATGAAGAAAAAGAATAAAATGATAATAAACCAAGTATAGTTTTGAAAAAGGGGTGAAAATTTATGTCGTACCTGGTACCGATGGTAGTTGAACAAACCAGTCGTGGTGAGCGTTCATACGATATTTACTCAAGATTATTAAAAGACAGAATAGTATTTCTGGGCAGTGCTATTGATGATAATGTAGCAAATCTGATCATAGCCCAGCTGCTTTTCCTGGAAGCAGAAGATCCTGATAAAGATGTATCTTTATATATTAACAGTCCCGGTGGATCAATTAGTGCCGGCATGGCTATTTTTGACACTATACAATATATTAGACCCGATGTTACAACGATTTGTGTAGGTCTGGCCGCCAGCATGGGTGCTTTTCTTCTGGCAGCAGGGAAAAAGGGTAAAAGATTTGCTCTTCCCAATTCTGAGATCATGATCCATCAACCACTGGGAGGGACTCAGGGGCAGGCAACCGATATAGAAATTCATGCCCGCAGAATAATAAATATGAAAGAACAGTTAAACAAGATCCTTAGTGAAAGAACCGGACAGAAACTGGAAAAAATCCAGACGGATACGGAAAGGGATTATTTTATGACAGCAGCTGAGGCTAAAGAATATGGTATCATAGATGAGGTTATCAGTCAGCCCAAGAAAGCAGCCAAAAAATAAACCCCTTAAAGAGAGGTGACTTATGAATAAATATGGTGATGACAGAGGCCAACTGAAATGCTCCTTTTGCGGCAAGACCCAGGAACAGGTAAAAAAACTGGTTGCCGGTCCGGGAGTTTATATTTGCGATGAATGTATTGAACTCTGCAATGAGATTATCGAAGAAGAACTGGCAGATGATCTTGGCTTTGAACTGGGGGATATACCTAAACCGCAGGATATTAGAGAAATATTGAATGATTATGTAATTGGTCAGGACAGAGCCAAGAAAAGCTTGTCGGTGGCCGTTTATAATCATTATAAACGAATAAATTTGGGCATGAAACTGGATGATGTGGAACTGCAGAAAAGCAATATCATGATGCTGGGACCCACCGGCAGCGGTAAAACACTGTTAGCCCAGACATTGGCCAGAATTTTAAATGTTCCCTTTGCCATTGCAGATGCTACATCACTTACTGAGGCTGGATATGTTGGGGAAGACGTTGAAAACATTCTGCTTAAATTGATCCAGGCAGCTGATTACGATATAGAAAAAGCAGAAAAAGGCATAGTCTATATCGATGAAATAGACAAAATTGCACGCAAGACTGATAATCCCAGTATCACCCGGGATGTTTCCGGTGAAGGTGTACAGCAGGCGTTACTGAAAATTTTGGAAGGTACAGTTGCCAGTGTGCCGCCCCAGGGCGGAAGAAAACATCCGCACCAGGAGTTTATCCAGATTGATACCAGTAATATACTATTTATCTGCGGCGGAGCTTTCGAAGGCATCGATAAAATAATCCAGAACCGGGTTGGGCAAACGGTAATGGGATTTGGTGCTGATATTAAAACTCGTGATGAGAAAAAAATCGGCGATATCTTAAATATGATTTTGCCGCAGGATTTGTTAAAATACGGACTGATCCCTGAATTTGTGGGCAGGGTACCTATAATTGCTACCCTGGAAGCACTGGATATTGATGCTTTGGTCAAGATTTTGACGGAACCCAAAAATGCACTGGTGAAACAGTACAAAAAACTCTTTGAGCTGGACGGCGTAGATTTAGAATTTATGGACGATGCCCTCCAGGCTATTGCTGAGGAAGCCATGCAGCGCAATACCGGAGCCCGGGGTTTAAGAGCTATAATCGAAGATATCATGCTGGAAGTAATGTATGAAGTCCCTTCCAGACTGGATATAACGAAAGTAGTTGTAACCAGGGATGTTATTCTGAAAAAAGAAAAACCGCTTTTGGTTACAGTTGACGCTAAACGAAAAGTAAACTAAATATAGAAGTCTTTTAACTTATGAGGAAAAGGTAGTGGAAACTACCTTTTTTTACTGCCTTCTTTCCCTTATCCAAGTTGAACAGATGGGAATAATAGAATTAATCATTTAAGGAAAGGGAAATAAAGATGAACGGATTTTTCGCTCAATATGCTGGAATATTTTATCTTATTCAATTATTTTTTGCTGTTGTAATCGGCCTTTATTTTTGGAATCTTTTAAAAAATCAACAATCAAAAAAGGTATATGTTGGCCGAGAAACGGAAAAAGAGACGTTGAAATTGAAGCAGATGCGAAACATCAGTTTGACCGAACCTTTATCCAGCCTAACCAGACCTTCCAGTTTAAATGATGTAGTAGGACAGGAGGAAGGTATAGACATGTTGCGTTCAGCGCTTTGCAATGCCAACCCGCAGCATGTTATTATTTACGGCCCGCCTGGGATAGGAAAAACAGCAGCTGCACGTCTGGTGTTGGAAGAAGCTAAGAATAACCCGCTTTCACCTTTTAAGGAAGAAGCTAAATTTGTAGAAGTGGACGCAACCATAAGCCGGTTTGATGAACGTAATATTGCAGATCCCTTGATAGGGTCTGTGCATGATCCTATTTACCAGGGAGCTGGTTCAATGGGTTCTGCAGGCATACCACAGCCGAAACCGGGAGCCTGTACCAAAGCCCACGGAGGAATATTGTTTATTGATGAAATTGGAGAACTACATCCCCTGCAAATGAATAAGCTTTTAAAGGTACTGGAAGATCGTAAAGTATTGCTGGAAAGTGCATATTATAGTGAAAATGACCGCAACATACCCGGACATATACATGATATATTTACCAATGGACTGCCGGCAGATTTCCGACTGGTAGGGGCAACCACCAGAATGCCCGAGGAATTGCCACCGGCTTTGAGGTCAAGGTGCCTGGAAATATTTTTTCGTCCCTTGGAAAAGGAAAATATTTATCAGATCGCTTTAAACGCCATTGAGAAAATAAATTTTCAAGCAGATGAGAAAACTGTGGAGGAGCTCACTAAATATGCGGCTAATGGAAGAGAAGCAGTGAATATTACACAGCTTGCGGCAGGTATTGCACAAATGGAAAATTCCCGTACCATAACACTTAATATAATCGAAAAAGTTCTGAATAATGGTCGTTTTAGTCCTCGATTGGAAATCAGACCGAAAAAAAGCCCCCAGGCAGGTGTCGTAAACGGACTGGCGGTATATGGAGCCAATGTAGGTACCCTGCTGGAAGTTGAGACAACAGCTTTTCAGGTAAAACCGGGAGAAGGCAAATGGACGGTTACAGGTGTGATCGAAGAGGAACAGGTGGGAGGTGCTGACCGACGGTTTACGCGAAAAAGCATGGCCAAAGGTGCAGTGGAAAACGTTTTGACCGTATTAAAAGCTTTCCATGACATTTCAATCAATGATTATGATATACATTTGAATTTCCCGGGAGGCATCCCTGTTGATGGCCCTTCAGCAGGTATAAGTATAGCAACTTCAATTTATTCGGCTATAAAAAACAAGGCTGTTGATAATTTGCTGGCTATGACAGGTGAATTATCAGTGCATGGTATCGTTAAACCAGTCGGCGGGGTCATCAGTAAAGTAGAAGCAGCGCGCCGTGCCGGGATTAAAAGGGTTATGATACCGGAAGAAAATTGGCTGTCTATATTCGATGATTACACAGAAATCCAAGTAATTGCCGTGAAAGACTTAAATCAGGTCTTGGCCAGTGCTTTTAAAGAAAAAGAAGATCAAAAATAAAACATTACGTAACTGGACTGAATATCAATAAAATGTAATACTAGGAGTGAAAACATAAACTTCTTGTATTATTTTCAGGTTATAGTAGAATAATTTGCTAAAGGGAGGTGCCATTTTTGACCAATAATCAAATTGTACTTCGCGAAATACCGCTGCTTCCCCTAAGAGGAATGCTAGTTTTCCCATATACAGTCATTCATCTGGATGTTGGCAGAAAGAAGTCCATAAATGCTATAGAAGAAGCCATGCTTGACAGCAAGGAAATTTTTCTTGCCAGTCAAAAAGAAGCCCATATTGATAATCCAGAGGAAGATGATATCTTTGCTATCGGTACAGTAGCTGAAATCCGCCAGATTCTTAAAATGCCTGGCGGAACCATGCGGGTTTTAGTTGAAGGTCTTCATCGGGCTGAGATTAAAAGCTTTATCAGCAGCAAGCCGTTTTTAAAAGTGAAAGTACAGCCATTCACCGATGAGACAGTGGAAAAGAATAACCAGATGGAAGCCCTGATGCGCACTTTGGTATCCCAATTCGAACAGTATGTGCGGATGGGTAAAAAAATACCCCCGGAAACCGTTGTTTCAGTAGTTGCAATACAGGAACCCGGCAGGTTAGGGGATGTTATATCATCTCATCTCTCATTGCGGATCGAGGAGAAACAAAAAGTCCTGGAAGCCATAGATATTACAGAACGCTTGACTTTTTTATGTGAATTGCTGGCTAAAGAAATGGAAGTTTTGGAACTTGAGCGGAAAATAAATATGCGGGTCCGCAAACAAATGGAAAAAACACAAAAAGAATATTATCTGCGCGAACAAATGAAAGCAATTCAAAAAGAGCTGGGAGATAAAGACGAACATAGCTCTGAAGTGGAAGAAATCAGAGAAAGAATACTGGAGGCCAACCTGCCTAAAGAAGCAGAGGAAAAAGCCTTTAAAGAACTGGAACGCCTGGAAAAAATGCCGCCTATGGTGGCTGAAGCAGTTGTGGTAAGAAACTATCTGGATTGGACCCTTTCACTTCCCTGGTCAGTAGAGACGAAAGATCGCCTGGACCTTAAAACAGCAGAAACAATACTTAATGAAGACCATTATGGTTTGGAAAAGCCAAAAGAAAGAATTCTTGAGTATCTGGCTATCCGAAAACTGGCCAAAAAATTGAAAGGCCCTATTTTATGCCTGGTAGGCCCGCCTGGAGTGGGTAAAACTTCTTTGGGCAAATCAGTTGCCAGATCACTGGGGCGCAAATTTGTACGCATGTCACTGGGTGGGATCAGGGATGAAGCAGAAATCCGCGGACATCGCAGGACTTATGTAGGTTCCATGCCGGGACGGGTTTTGCAGGGAATGAAGCAGGCGGGTTCTAAAAATCCGGTTTTTCTGCTGGATGAAATCGACAAAATGACCATGGATTTCAGAGGCGATCCGGCATCAGCACTTCTTGAGGTACTGGATCCGGAACAGAATTATACTTTCAGTGATCATTACCTGGAGATTCCTTTTGACTTATCGAAAGTAATGTTCATTACCACTGCAAATTCAACACATAATATTCCCCGGCCGCTCTTGGACCGGATGGAGATCATTGAACTTGCTGGCTATACTGAGGAAGATAAAGTGCATATTGCCCAGGATTATCTGGTGCCTAAGCAAATCAAAGAACATGGACTTAAAGAGAGCAATATATCTTTTTCTGAAGGAGCAATCCGTAAAATAATCAGGGAATACACCAGAGAAGCAGGAGTAAGAAATCTGGAGAGACAAATTGCATCGGTTTGCCGCAAAGTAGCACGAACAGTGGTTGAAGATAAAAATGCTTATATCAGTATAGCGGGCAACAGTTTAAGCAAATACCTGGGGCCGGAGCGTTATAGATATGGTGTAGCAGAAAAGGAAAGCCAGCAGGGTGTAGCAACCGGTTTGGCATGGACGGAAGCAGGGGGGGACATTTTATCCATTGAAGTAGCCCTTTTGAAAGGTAAAGGAAATCTTACCCTGACAGGTAAACTGGGTGATGTTATGAAAGAATCGGCCCAGGCAGCATTGACTTATGTAAGATCCAAAGCTGAAGACCTGGGGATAGACCCCGAATTCCAGGAAAAACATGATGTGCATATCCATGTGCCGGAAGGTGCCATTCCCAAAGACGGGCCATCGGCAGGGATAACACTGGCTACAGCGCTGGCTTCTGCAATGTCAGGAATTGCGGTTAGAAATGATGTGGCAATGACCGGTGAAATAACTTTACGCGGCAGGGTTTTACCCATCGGCGGGGTAAAAGAAAAAGTACTGGCCGCCCACCGTGCGGGAATAAAAACCATTATTTTACCTATAGAAAACAAAAAAGACTTGAATGAAGTTCCTGCCAATGTAAGGAGAAAGATGAACTTTGTTCTGGTAAGTCATATGGATGAGGTTCTTAATCAAACCTTGGTTAAAACTGATTTGCCTAATTAATACAAAAAATAAATCATTATAAAAAAGCATGTCTTAACCGGCATGCTTTTTAAAAAAAGGCTGTGGGAATTAATGTTGAAAATAAATAAAGCGTCTTATATTGGCTCATATGTTGAACTGAAACAGCTGCCTCCAGGTGAGTTGTCTGAGATTGCCCTGGTTGGCAGATCAAATGTGGGCAAGTCTTCTTTAATCAACAAAACCGTAAATCGCCGGAACCTGGCAAAATCCAGTTCTACTCCAGGCAAGACCCAGACTATTAATTATTATTTAATCAATGATGACTTGTATCTGGTTGATCTGCCAGGCTACGGCTATGCCAAAGTATCAAAAGTTCAAAGGCTCAAATGGCAAAAGATGATAGAAAAATATCTGTCCCAGCGCAAACAGCTTAAAGGAGTAATTATGCTGTTTGACATACGTCACGAACCTAATGAAAATGATATGCTCATGAAAGAATGGCTGAGCCAGCATGAAATACCCATATTAATAATTGCCACCAAAGCAGATAAAATCTCACGGGGAGCAAGAATGAAACATTTAAATGTTATACGCAAGGCTTTAAATTTGCCGGCGGACCAAATACCTATCTGTTTCTCAGCAGAAACCGGTGAAGGAGTAAATGATGTTTTGTCTGCTCTGGATGAAATTATTGCCGGGTAAACTTTAACTTATTTTTACACGGGTACGTATATAACCAAGTATGTCCTGCATATCCTCAAGTTCATTTTTAGCTGCGTTTTCCATTAAGCCTTCCAAATAAACCAGAATTCTTTCCTTGCCATTATCCTGCAGAAGCAACTCATGGGGTGTCTGATTATTAAGCTCCTCCTGGGGCGTAGAAAGCCACCTTACCGTTTCCTTGTCTTTTAAGACTAGAAACCAGTAGGGTGCTTCATTTGCTGCAAGCATATCAGGAACCAGCATGCTATGGATCAATTTAGTTTCTATGTTCAGTAAACAGTTTTTTAGTTTTGCAATTAAAGATTCAATATCATTTAAAACTTCCGCCGTGCACAAAGCCAGTTCATTGCCAATGGCAATGCGGGCATAATCACCATGTAATTGCCGGGGTTCATACCAGTCAAACCCTTCCGTATGATAGACATAGCAGTATTCAAAATCAGAGTCCAGTCCTGCCTTTAGCGCTTCTCTCTCCTGCTCATTAAGGTATATGCAGTACAGTTCCTGCAATTTCATTGGATATTTTTGATATGCATGATCAAAAATGCCCAGCAGTATCTCACCATGTGATTTAAACAGTTCAAGTATATTTTTGTTGGTTAAAACCTTCCAGTGTTTTACATGGTCATCTATGAAATTTATCTGCTCTTTTGAGGCGTTCATAAATAAAACCATACCGGAAAAAATACTATTTTCCATGATCCTTACTATCCGTCCCATAAGTAGGATGCTGACCCAATCAGGTGCTTCCCAGGGCTCTTTAAGCAGTATCTCGATACTTTCTTCACTTAAGATATCTTTGACTTTAAGCAGGCATCCTTTATTTTCTATAACCTGATAAACTGAAAGGTAAGATTGGTTTAAAGCTATAAGGCTTTGTTCCATGATGGGGGCCAGAGAATCATCATGCTGTTTTAAATAATCAACACCCATTGAATGTCCATGAATTTCCAGATCGAACCACAGCCAATCGGAAAAAATCGCCTCATGGTCAGCAGGTACTGTGTTGCCTGGTATCAGGCGGAAAAACTTCTGTCTGGCATCCAGCCTTACTTTCCTGGTTGTTGTTTTAAAGTTCTTTTCCAATTTCATTTTCAGTGCTGACATTACCTGATTTGATTTGATCCAGGGATCGGCGTTTAATTCAATGATATCTCCCAGACTCTGGCAGCAATTTTTATACTTTTTGCCGCTGCCACAAGGGCAAGGACTGTTGCGGCCGATCTTAGTTTTCATGTTGAAATCCCCCAAACAAAAACATATATTTTCTTCCCCAATATACCATATTAAATGATTGCCGATTAGGCAAATTTGTTATAATACCATAAGTATGGAAATAATACTGCTTAAAAGAAGCAGCAAGTTTAAACTTGCCATAACCGGTGAGCATTCAGTACAATTTAGCTTATAATAAGGTTTAGTTTACCTTTGATTTTAGGAGGTTTTTTTATATGTCTAAAGGGAGTTCGCTGCCTAGTGTATATGACTCTGGTAATGTTGAAAAAAAGTGGTATTCAGTATGGAAAGAAAACGGTTATTTTTCACCTGATGATGATTACGCAAAAAAACCGTTTTCCATTGTTATGCCTCCGCCCAATGTTACCGGTTCATTGCATTTAGGACATGCTCTGGATAATACTTTGCAGGATATCTTAACCCGGTGGCGGCGTATGCAGGGGTATAATACATTATGGCTGCCGGGAACCGACCATGCAGGAATCGCCACTCAGGCCAGAGTAGAAGAAGCACTGGCCAAAGAAGGGCTCAGCAAGCATGATCTGGGCAGGGAAAAGTTTGTTGAACGGGTTTGGGAATGGAAACACTTATATGGCAGCAGGATCACTGAACAGCTGAGCTTGATGGGGTCATCCTGTGACTGGACACGGGAAAGATTTACCATGGATGAAGGCTGCTCCCAAGCAGTCAGGGAAGCTTTTGTCAATATGTATAACAAAGGTCTGATATACAAGGGTGATTACATAATAAACTGGTGTCCCAAATGTAACACAGCGATATCAGATATTGAAGTGGAACACGAAGACAGTAACGGACATTTATGGCATATAAAATATCCCCTCAAGGATTCTGACCAGTATGTAGTGGTTGCTACTACCAGGCCGGAAACCATGCTGGGTGATACCGGCGTCGCTGTGCATCCTGATGATGAAAGATATCAGGATCTCATTGGCAGGGAAGTTGTTCTGCCTTTGACGGGCAGGGTTATTCCTATTTTTACCGACGAATATGTTGACCAGACTTTTGGTACCGGTGCGGTTAAGGTTACACCTGCCCACGATGTAAATGATTATGAGATGGGGGTAAGAAATAATCTTGAAATCCTTAAAGTGATTGACAATAATGCGGTAATGAATGAAAATGCCGGCAAATATCAGGGACTTGACCGTTATGAATGCCGCAAAGCAGTTGTCAAAGATCTGAAGGAGCAGGGCTTTCTGCTTAAGGTGGATGATCACCTGCATGCAGTTGGCCATTGTCAAAGATGTGATACGGTTATTGAACCCCTGGTATCAGAGCAATGGTTTGTGAAGATGAAGCCTCTGGCTGAACCGGCCATTGAAAAGGTACTAAATGGGGAAATCAGATTTGTCCCTGAAAGGTTTACCAAAATCTATATCAATTGGATGGAGAATATCCGCGACTGGTGTATTTCCAGACAATTATGGTGGGGACACCGGATTCCGGTCTGGTATTGTGATGACTGCGGTGAGGTGATCTGCAGTAAAACAGATCCTGAAAAATGTACATCCTGCAGTTCCGGCAATTTACATCAGGATGAAGATGTTTTGGATACTTGGTTCAGCAGTGCCTTGTGGCCATTTTCAACTTTAGGCTGGCCGCAAGAAACTGAAGACCTGAAATATTTTTACCCCACCAGTGTTCTGGTTACCGGACGGGATATTATATTTTTCTGGGTAGCCAGGATGATCTTCTCCGGGCTTGAACATACCGACCAGGTTCCGTTCCATGAAGTCAATATACATGGTCTTATTTTGGACGGGCAGGGAAGAAAAATGAGCAAGTCTCTGGGTAACGGCATTGATCCCATTGAGGTGATTGAAAAGTATGGTGCCGATACCTTAAGATTTTCTCTTATAACCGGGGTGACGCCAGGAAATGACATCAGATTTTACTGGGATAAAGTTGAAAACACCAGGAATTTTGCCAATAAGATCTGGAATGCATCCCGTTTCGTGATCATGAATTTAGATGATTATGAAGCAGTAGAGGTTTTGCCTGATGAACTAACTCTGGCGGACAAGTGGATTATTGAACGTTTGAACGAAAGAATCAATGATGTAACTGAACTGCTGGAAAAGTATGATCTGGGCGAAGCCGGCAAAAACCTTTATGAATTTATTTGGGATGAATTTTGTGACTGGTATATAGAGCTGGCCAAACCAAGATTGTTTAACCCTAAAAGCCCCCGGGATAAAAAGGTTATGCAAAATCTGCTGAACCTGGTTTTAACCAGGATACTGCAGCTACTGCACCCTTTCATGCCTTTTATAACCGAAGAAATATATCATTATCTGCCTGAACACGGTAGTACAATTATGTTGGATAAGTGGCCGGCCAAAATTCATATAGATGGTGCTGATGAAGCCATTGAACAAATGCAGAGCATTATGAACATAATAAGAGCAGTACGCAATATTCGAGCTGAATTCAATGTAAACCCCGGTCAGGCAATTACGGCCTTAATACAAGTCCGGGATACTGATAAGCTGACTCTTATCAATGATCATCAGAATTATATAAAGCAAATGGCAAATATCAGCGAAATAAAAGCCTCCCAGGAAACTTACAAAGTCCACCAGGCAGTATCAGCTATTACTGCCATAGCCGAGATATATATACCATTGGAAGGTGTCATCGATATAGATAAAGAACTGGTGCGTCTTAATAAAGATTTGCAGGCCACCCTGAAGGATATTGAAAAATCTGCTGCCAAGCTGAAAAATGACCAGTTTTTAGACCGGGCACCCCAGGAGGTAATCGAAAAAGAAAGAGCAAAAGTACAGGAAGGCAATATAAAGAAAGAAGGTATCATCAAACGACTGCAGATACTCAGGAATTAATAGAATTATATCTAAATAAACTGCTTTTAATGGGCAGCAAGCCGGGACTTGATACCACCAGATCATTGCTCAGTGAAATGGGTGATCCCCAGGAAGATCTTAAATATATTCATGTTGGCGGAACCAATGGCAAAGGCTCTGTTTCTTTGATCATTGCCAACATACTTACTAAAGCCGGTTACAAGGTAGGGCGCTATACGTCGCCCCACCTTACTTCTTATTGTGAGAGATTTACTGTAGACAACGAACCTGTAACACCTGAAGAACTGAAAAATTATCTTGATCTGACAGAAAAATGTATTCAAAAAATGCTGGCCAAAGGTTTGCCTCATCCTACCGAATTTGAAGTTTTAACTGCAGTTGCTTTTCAGTTTTTCCGGGATAAGGGTGTGGATTTTGCAGTTCTGGAAGTGGGCATGGGGGGCATATTTGATTCTACCAATGTAATTATCCCGCTGGTGTCTGTTATAACTTCCGTAAGCTTTGACCATACCCAGTATTTAGGTGAAACAATTGAGGAAATAGCCTTTAACAAAGCAGGTATTATTAAAACCGGAGTCCCGGTGGTAACTGGTTTAATGGACGAAAGGGCCATAGCAGTTATTAGAGCTGAAGCAGAAATTAAAAACAGTCCGTTATTAGTCAGTCAATCAGTAAAAGTTGAACAGGTGAGAAGTCAAGGATTGCATGGACAGACGGTACGTTTTAACGGAGCAATGAATACTGAGGAAGAATTGGAGTTTTCCCTTGCCGGAATGTACCAGTTGGAAAATCTGGCAACCGCTTTAACTGCCCTAAGTGTACTGAAGGATGAATTTAATATTTCTCGTGCAGCCTTAAGAGACGGTTTGTGCAGTTTGACGTTAAACGGCCGTATGCAGGTTTTAAATGAAAACCCTCTGGTCATTGCTGATGTGGCCCATAATGCAGAAGGTGCCCGAGCTTTGGCCTGCTCTTTAAAGACACTTTTGCCTCGGCAGAGCAATGTTATGGTTATAGGAATAGTAGATGATAAAGACGCCCACTCAATACTTGCGTTACTGGGAGGCCTTACCAAGGCTTGTATTATTACCAGGCCTGAAGGTGAAAGAAGCAGCAAATGGGAAAAGGCAGCGGATGTTTTCAGAAATCTTTTTCCTGACATTTTCATCCTGGTTGAAGCTGATATTCACCAGGCAATGGACAAAGGGCTTGATTTGCTTGATGAAAGTGATTATTTACTGGTGACCGGCTCATTTTATGTACTAAAAAAAGCTTGCCAGTTTCAATTTAATAATTAAATTAGTATTATCTCCCTTTATAAGCTATAGAATGTACAGAATAGTGGAGCTTATAGGGAGGTTTTGTTTTGGCTTTTTTAAGTTTAAGCCCCGGCCAGGAAAAAATATTTTCTCTGCTGGAACAATCAGCCGGGACTATTTGTGAAGCCAATTTAATAGTTATTGAATTTTTGAATAATTCTGCCTGTCCGGAATACAAACTGCGTCTATTAAAGTCAGTAAAGAAGCGGGGGGATAAATTATTCACAATTATCTTTTTACAGACCAGCCGCCAGTTTGTCTTACCCTTAGATGCAGAAGATATTTTAGCTTTGGCGCAGAAGTTAAACCTTAGCGTTGAAAACCTTGCCCAGGTCATGGAAAAAATAATTATCTTTAAGCTATATCCCCAAAAAGACGAAAGTCTTATGGCTATGATAGATATTTTGAATACTTTAGCCCGGGATATTTACCAGCTGATTGCCATGTTAAAAAACCTTCGTACCAAAAAGAGTCAGATAAGAAAAAAATGTGAAGAGATCAGCCTGAAAAAAGAACGGAGTGACACTTATTGTCTGCAGGGCATCGGGGATTTGTTAAATCAAAGAAATCCGGAGGTTATAAATATTTTAAAACGCAGGGAAATTTATACTTCCCTGGAGCTAATAATTAATGGCTTTAAAGATATAAGCAATATCATAATGGAGATGACGGTCAAATATGTTTAGCATGACACTGGTTATGCTAGTCATTGTGCTGGCACTCCTTTTTGATTTTATAAACGGCTTTCATGATACAGCCAATGCAATTGCTTCAGCTGTTGCCACCAAAGCACTTTCACCTGGTGCCGCTATTATTCTGGCGGCCAATCTAAATTTTCTGGGGGCTATTAGCGGCACTGCTGTTGCTTCCACTATCGGACAGAATATTGTAAACCCGCGGCTTATTGATCCTCCAGTAATTGTCGCTGCTTTAAGCGGTGCGATAATCTGGAATATTATTACCTGGTATTATGGCTTGCCCGGCAGTTCCTCACATGCTTTGATCGGCGGCCTGGCAGGAGCAGTGATAATCAGCTTGGGGACTGGTTTTATAAACTGGCAGTGGCTTAAAGATATCTTGGCAGTTCTCATAGTTACTCCCTTGACCGCTTTTATTGCAGGTATTTTGACGATGAGGCTTTTATTGTTGCTGCTGAATAATGCACAACCTTCCCGTACTAATAATTGTTTTAGGAAACTGCAGATTGTTTCAGCAGGGATGGCATCATTTGCCCATGGTTCCAATGACGCCCAAAAATCCATGGGTATTATTACCATGGTTTTGGTGGGCAGTGGTTTATTGAATGATTTTGAGGTCCCTTTCTGGGTGAAAATTGCCTGTGCTGCAGTAATGGCAGCAGGGACTGCAGTTGGCGGCTGGAAAATTATTAGAACGTTAAGCCGTCAAATATTCAATTTAAGGCCTGCCAATGGATTTGCCGCTGATTTAACAGCTTCGTTGATTATTTACACTGCCAGCATAACAGGTTTTCCAGTTAGTACTACCCATGTTGTGTCATCTTCAATCATCGGAGTAGGTGCTGCTCAAAGGTTTAGAGGCGTAAAGTGGAATACGGCATTGAACATAGCCGTTTGTTGGCTTATTACTGTACCTGCTGCTGCTTTGACTGCGAGTATTATATATATGGTAATAAACTTTACTTTATTATAAAATTAATGGAAACTTGTATATTATTTGCTAACTGTTTCACAAGAAGGTAAAATAATAATAAATAATATCTAAAGGAGTTGGGGGATTGAAAGCTTATAAGATTCCTGAAGCGACAGTTATGAGGCTCTCTGTTTACTCCAGATATCTCTATCAATTAATGGATGATGGTGTGAAATCAATATCATCAGATGAAATTGCCAGAGGTGTCGGAGTAAGTTCCGCCCAAGTCAGAAAAGACTTAGCCTATTTCGGAGAGTTTGGAACTCGGGGTGTAGGCTACAAAGTTGATGTTTTATATGGTCATCTCATGAAAATACTGGGGTTAGACCGCAGTTGGAATGCCATCATAATTGGAGCTGGGAAATTAGGTTCTGCACTGGCTTTATATGAAGGATTCAATACCCGAGGGTTTATTATTCGAGCTGTATTGGATAACGACCCTGAAAGAATCGGGACTAAGTTAGGCAATGTGGAAGTGGAGAAACTTGATGTATTAGCAGAGCGGGTACAGGAAAACAATATTACCATAGGAATCGTTACGGTTCCGGCTTCAGCAGCACAGGAAGTAACAGATAAGCTTATTCATGCAGGAGTAAAAGCAATTCTTAATTTCTCACCAAGAGTTTTAAAGGTTCCTAATAAAATTATACTCAGAAATGTTGACCTTTCAGTTAACCTTGAAGTTTTAAGTTTCAATATTAATTTCAGCAAATAATTCAAGCTTTACATATGTATGGGAAACTCTAATATATCAGGGTTTCCCTATTTGCCTGCCTTGTTTTTACTATGATACAATGCTAAAATTTAAAACAAATGTCTTTTCAGGAGGAAGAATTTTGGTCTATAAAACTCGCAATAATGCAAACTGGCCTGTGCTTTTATTATTATTGGTAATAGGAGGAATAATCGGCTCTGCTATAGGTCAATTAGTAATAAAAATATGGCCGTCATTGAATTCCTGGGGACAAGTTTATAGTATTGGCTTGCCGGAGTTTACTCTGGATCTGCAGGTGTTTACCTTTAGTTTGGGGTTCATGTTGCATGTAAGTCTTTTTACTGTTTTAGGCTTTATTCTTGCATATCTGGCTTATAGAAAAATTTAAACGAGGGCTTCCATTGACAAGAATCATTTTAGCATCTGAATCTCCACGCAGAAGACAATTGCTGGAAACAATGGGTATTGATTTCAGTTGCCTAAAACCTCAAATAACTGAAGAATTAATTACAGGAGAGTCTGCACTTCAGACAGCAGAAAGACTGGCTCTGCAAAAAGCTTTATCGATCAGTGATGCGGGTGAAGATTGTCTTATTATTGCTGCTGATACAATAGTGACCTGTGCAGGTAAAATTCTTGGTAAACCAGGCAGTGCAGAAGAAGCCTGCAAAATGCTGTCTCTTTTAAGCGGCAGAAGCCATCAGGTAATAACTGCAGTTTGTGTAAAAAAAGGTTTGGATACCGAAGTACAAAGTGAAATAACCAAAGTTTTTTTTCGTACACTTAACCGAAAGGAGATTTTAGGGTATATAGCTACCGGAGAACCTTTTGACAAAGCGGGAGGCTATGGGATACAAGGAATAGGTTCGGTACTTGTTGATCGCATAGAAGGTTGTTATTTCAATGTAGTAGGCCTGCCTTTAAGCAGACTTTACAAAATGCTGCAAAAACAGAATATTGAGGTGCTGGGGGTGTAGGGTTGTCAGATAATTACAGCATATCTAT
>JAAZFJ010000075.1 GCA_012511795.1 Syntrophomonadaceae bacterium | reverse complement strand
TAATAGCAAAGCCTGTTTTTTAAAGTGGGGAGGCCTCCAAAGGGTCGTCCCCATTTTGATTTTTAAAACAATGACGGTTGATCAAGAACTGCTGTTTTTTCGATCACAGGGGGGCGGTACTCTTTGGTTCTTATACCGCTCTTTTCAAGAATCTCGGCGATCAAACGGCGGTGGCAGTATTTATGATCCGCACAAAAGCAGACCAGAGCAATAACCTTTCCTTCATTTACCAGTTTCCACAGTTGCCGCAACTGGTTTATTCCTGCATGAGAAGTCATTTCCTCTTTAAAAGCCGCTTCATATTGCGGCCACCATTCTTCTTCCGGGCGGCCTTGCCAAAGAAGCCGATATTTATTGAACAGAGGAGCACTGGGAGCTAAATTGGGGACCCAGCGGGCACCTTTTATTACCTGGCCGGAGAAAGTGATTTGCCAGATTTCATCACAGGTTAATTTATCGGCCATGGCCAGCGATGAAGTGATGATGTAGCCTTGTTGATTATCCTGCATGCTGTCTCCTTAGGATTTGAGCTTTTATAGATAATATTCCGCAAGAAAACAATATCCCCTGCTTTGTTCAGACCGTAAAATATTAAATATTCCAAGCAGAAAAAAATCAGGCTGAATATCCATAAAAATTCGGATCTGGATCCAGACTCTGTCCCTAGTCTATCTGGTGCGTTCTTGGCCAGTATATTCCTGGCTTTACATAATATTAGCAATTTGCTACTATCAACTCATATAATCGCGGAAAGAAGATAAAAATGCGACAGGATGAAAACGCCGAATTACTTGTATACTGCCCAAAGTGCGGGCTCTGGGCTAATGAATATAACTGGACATTGGAAACTGCCTCCAAATACTCGGTGAATGGCAAACAAACCCATACCTTGATTTATATTTTTATCGATATAGCCCAAGGTAATTATCAGAAATGGGAAAATTATAAAGTACTTTGCCCCCGCTGCCATGAATCTATGCAGATGAGAAAGCTTTTGCCGCTGCCCCAGGAAGATCTGATCGCAGCATATATTGCAAAAGTCGGGCAGGCATATGTGCAAAGTTTATATTGAGATAAAAATAAGCCAAGCAGCTATATCATGAAATTCATTAATGATAAAAATGCTGCCTGGCAATGTTTATAAACTCTATATTATCAGAAAAAAGCCCCGGAATAAAAATATCAATAAGCCAATTTCCTAAAGAATCTCCCAACCGATATCTTTTTGCCCCGATTCTTTAAATAGCTTACACCCAGCCCCGCATTTTAACCGCCTGGGCTACCCGGTTAATGGATATAAAATAAGCTGCATCCCGCATATATAACTGATTTCTTTCAGAAACTTCTTTTATGGCTTTAAATGCAGAAGTCATTTTTGTATCCAGTTTCTGCAGAACTTCTTCTTTTTCCCAGTAATAATTCATGTTAGACTGCACCTGTTCGAAATAGCTGCAGGTAACTCCGCCGGCATTGCAAAGGAAATCCGGAATCACAAAGATACCGCTATTTCTGATTACTTCATCTGCTTCAGTATTTATCGGGCCATTTGCCCCTTCAGCAATGATCTTGACTTGTTTACTGATTTTATGAACATTAGTCATATTAATCTGGTTTTCCATGGCAGCGGGTATCAAAATATCCGCATCCTGTTCCAGCCAGGCATCCTGAGGTGTTAATGTACAGCCAATGTCACAGGCCTTTTCCTTGTCTATAGTACCGTATGAATCAGTTATTTCACCCAGCATCTCCGCATCCAGGCCATCATTCTTGCAGTATGAATAGGCCTTTTGGTCAGCTGCGTCCCAACAGGCAACAGATACTACTTTTCCTCCCAGTTCCTGAAAGAGACGGGCTGCATATTGGGCTACATTCCCACTGCCTTGAATACTGGCTGTAGTGCCTTTGATATCAAGGCCCATACTTTTTAATGCTTCACGTACAGTATATATTACACCGTAGCCGGTAGCTTCTGTTCTGCCCAGAGAACCACCCATTCCTACAGGTTTGCCGGTAATAAAGCCAGGATATCTTCCGCCATGGATCTGTTCGAATTCATCCAGCATCCACAGCATATGTTTGGCATTGGTCATAACATCAGGTGCCGGCACATCTATAAATGGTCCCACATCTTTGGCGATTCTTCTGACAAACCCCCGGCACAGTCTTTCCTGTTCTCCTTCAGTCATATCCCGGGGATTGCAAATAACCCCGCCCTTGCCGCCGCCCAGGGGAATGTCAACAGCAGCGCATTTCCAGGTCATCCACATGGCCAGTGCTCTAACAGTATCCACAGTTTCCTGGGGATGGAACCGTATGCCGCCTTTGGCAGGTCCTCTGGCATCATTATGCTGGATGCGGTATCCGTTAAAAATTTTGGTGCTGCCATCATCCATGTGTACGGGAATTGTGAAATGATATTCCTTCATAGGCTGACGAAGAAATTGTCTGGCTGCGTCATCAAGGCCAATCATTTCTGCCACCCGATCAAATTGTGCCTGAGCATTTTGATAGGGGTTGTATGATTTGTCTTCCACTTTTTTTGTGCCTCCTTGTAAAAAGCATTTATATTTTTAAAGTATAACTTAGCATTTTGGCATTTTGTATATTTTTATTATGTATACAAACTTGCAGCTCAATCACTACGTCAACAAATTTACATAATTTGTTGAAAAATTATACTTAAAATACCATATGAATATACGGTCAGCTTTACAAGGATTTGCTGATAGCATTAGGCATAGGTATGATATGCGAAATATTTGTTTAGCAAAGATAAAGGGAATTACTATCAAGCAATTCCCCCCGGCTTTATGTAAGTGGAGTTAACATAAAAACAGGTGACCTGCCTTCTTTTGCAGCTTCCGGAATATAATCAAAATATTGTGGGTCATCATTTTTCATCTTATCAATAATATGTTTATAGGCTCTTTGTTTCATTTCAGCCATCCCGGTTCTGGATTTATTAAACGTACCGGCAAAAGCAACCGCCTCTTCCAGTGTTTTTTCGGCGTTCTCGCAGGCTTTTGTGATTACATTATGTTTTTCCAGCTCAGCTGCCCCGATCCTCTCTCCCGACAATAACATTCTGATAAAAAGATGATAGGGCATTATGCGTTTCATCCATTCCAGCATGGAAGGGGCTAACTGAATGCCAAGATCAATTTCCGGCAGACATAAATAGCCTCTGTCAGCCCGCATGAACCTGAAATCACAGGCCCCGGCCAGCATTGCTCCATTACCGAAAGCGTGACCGTTAATGGCCGCTATGGTTGGAACCGGAGACATCAGCATGGCTTTAAAAACTTCGCTGTTTATGTATAACCATCTGCTGATTGCCGGGTAATCATTTTCACCCAGTCTTTTAAGCAGCCAGTCTGTATCAACTCCCAGGCAAAAATTCTTCGGATCGCCGGAAGTTAAAACGATGGCTTTTATTTGGCTGTCGTCCAAAATTTCGTTATATATGGAGAGCATAACTTCGCACCATTCAGGGTTATGTCTGTTCTCTCCCTTGGTCATTGTCAGAATAGCAACAGTACCTTCTTTTTTCCATTCTGCTATAGCCATAGTTCCCTCCTTATTCTTTTTGAATTTTTACTCCTGTGCAATGTCTTATGAATCGCAAGCTAAATCCTCGTGACTCTATATATTTTTTCCGTCTCAAAACCTGTCTAAAGCCAGGCCTGACAGTAAGCTTCTCCCACTTCCTTTATATATTCTTCAACTTCTTCACTTCCTGGCAATTCTATTTCCTCTATGTCCACACCATAATTACACTGGGGACAAAACATGCGGAAACCGTAATACAGATCCCCTT
>JAAZFJ010000074.1 GCA_012511795.1 Syntrophomonadaceae bacterium | reverse complement strand
ACCACCCGGTAAAAGATAAATGGAGGGCTGCCTATGACATGGAAAACCCCGAGTTTTAATTATCCCCCATGGGCAGGAAAGGCCCTGATAATAATGGCAGGGGTAATATTAACCATCAACATTATAACGCCAGTACCAAATTACAAGGTACTGGCGTTATTCTTAGGGATCACAGGAATAGTAGATATAATAATCACCCACAGGATTATGCCAGTAGCAATTGCCATAATATGTGCCTTAAGCACAGTATTAATCGCAGGAATCCCAAACATTAACTACACCGCAGACCCTCAATTACAAAGCATGATGGCATCAACCATGCAAGGTTTAACCAAAATACTTATTTTGATTACCGTTATATTAATTGGGGGAGCAATAATTTTAAGTAAAAAATACGGTGAACAAATGCAGAACAACCTTGATAAAACAATACCAAAGATAAAGCTGAATAAATCCCAAGTGCAAAGTGGAGAAATACTCCATCCAGATGTCTATTTATGCAAAAACAAAAGGGGTCAAAAGGTAGAACTGCAGGGAAAAGACAGATATTTGCATACGCTGTTAATTGGATCCACCGGAACGGGGAAAACATCAGCGGTCTTAGCCCCGATGGTGTGGCAGGATTTACAGAACTATCATAAAGGCAATCCATTAGGTGTAATCGTAGTCGCGCCCGACCATGAATTTATCGATCAAGTCCGAGAGTGGAGTAATCAATTAGGATTACCCTGCGAAGTTGTTGATTTAGACGATCCATATTCATCTAAGTTTAACCCCCTTGAGGGAGAGACAACCATTGTAGCAGAGATAATGAGAACCGTACTCCGATCAACCTTTGGAGAGCAAGACGCCTTTTTTGGACAAGCCCAGGAGCTACATGCAAAAAACACCATGTTATTGTTAAAACAATTAAGAGGCGACCATATTACCTTATTGGATGTTTACCAAGCCCTGATGGACATAGAGGGAATGCAAAACCTGGTAGACCAGTATGAAGAGCGTTATGGAGAAGACGTAATAACAGAATACTTTAAAAAAGAAGCATTCGGCAGGAATAAAGACAAACTCCACCAGTTTGCAATGGGACTACGATTACAGATATCCGACCTATTAACGAACGAAATAATATACAACATATTAGTAGCCAGGTCCGATATAAACCTAGACAAACAAATGCGAGAAGGAGGGGTATTATTATTTAATACCGCATTAGGGAAAATGGGGCACATGAGCCGGGTATTTGGACAATTCTTAATTATGCATATCCAAAATGCCGTTTTTAGGCGGCCAGGAAACGAGTTTACCAGAATACCACAGTATTTATATATCGATGAGTTGCCAGTATATTTCAATCCGGAACTACAAAATCTTTTAAACATGGGCCGTAAATACCGATGTGCCTGTACATTTACGATACAGGGGCCGGCACAGCTAGAGCAGGGAAGGAATGGCGTATCAACCCGAAAAATCATTACTAACGGATGCAGAAACAAGATTGTGATTGGAATAGAAGATGCCGATGATGCGTCATTAATAGCAAAAATGTTTGGGCAAAAAGAGATGATTGAAACCAGAGAACACCGTAAACGCTTCGCATTATTTCCGGATTCCTATGCAGACACACATAAAATGATGGAACGATTTGACTACACCCATGTATTAGAGCTTGACCCGTGGCATGGCCTAGTAAAAATATGTGAGAACGGCAGGAACCTGGAACCCATAGAAGGAGTATTTGAAGAACCATGGTTGTTCCAGGATAGAATAAATAGAACCTT
>JAAZFJ010000073.1 GCA_012511795.1 Syntrophomonadaceae bacterium | reverse complement strand
TGCTGCTGTTACACCTTCAATGGCAATACCTGCCATGGTGAGTCTGTGAGCTAATTCTTCAGCAGTCCAGTCAAAATCTATATATTTTTTTAATTGATTGATCGATACTCCCATTTTATTTCCTCCTTTAGAACTGTATTAGGAATCTTTTATCATTGTCAAAAAAGAGGCGTAAATCATTTATCCCGTATTTCAGCATGGCGATCCGCTCGATACCCATACCAAAAGCAAAGCCGGTGACTTTTTCCGGATCGTATCCGCCAGCTTTCAGAACATTGGGATGAACCATGCCGGCGCCTAATATTTCCAGCCAGCCGGTATGAGAACAGACCCGGCATCCTTCGCCACCGCACATTACACAGGAAATATCGATTTCCACGCTTGGTTCAGTAAAAGGAAAGAAGCTGGGACGATATCTTACACTTACCTGATCGCCAAATATTTTTTTGGCAAAAAGCATCAAGGTGCCTTTAAGATCAGCAAAGGTAATTTTTTCATCAATTAAAAGACCTTCTACCTGATGAAACATCGGTGAATGTGTGGCATCATCATCTTTGCGGTAGACTTTTCCGGGTACGATTATTTTCACCGGGATCTGGGGCGCCATTTTTTCCATGGTCCTGACCTGTACCGGTGAAGTGTGAGTACGTAATAGTACTTCCTCGGTAATGTAAAAAGAATCCTGCATATCACGGGCTGGATGATGCTGGGGCACATTCAGTGCTTCAAAATTATAATAGTCCAATTCGATTTCCGGCCCTTCGGCTACGGTAAAACCCATCCCCGTAAAAATACTGGTTATCTCCCTTTGTATTCTGGTTAAAGGATGGATGCCTCCCGAATTAATAGGCAATCCCGGCAGGGTCACATCGATTCTTTCTTTTTCCAGCCTCAATTCCAGGTCACGTTGATTGATTTCACTCGCCCTGCTGTTGATCTGCTCTTCCAGTCTGTCTTTAATCTCATTAGCTACTTTACCCACTTCGGCTCTCTGTTCCGGAGACAGACTTTTCAATCCTCGAAGTAAAGCAGTTATTTCACCCTTGCGGCCTAATATCTTTACTTTAAAATCATTGAGTTCCTGGATCGTATTTATTTTGGTTATACTAGTTTGAGCAGTGCTGTCAAGCTCCTTTAACTTTTTGAGCATTTTTATCAAACCTCCTGTTACAGAAAATAAAAAAACTTTCATCCTTTAGGGACGAAAGTTGTTTCCGCGTTACCACCCTGATTAACCAAATAAATTTTGGTTCTCTCAAATGCTTTATAACGGAAGCACCCGGTAAGATCTACTATAGTTCAATCTCCAGCTCCCAGGCGAATTCACATGCTTGCTCCTGAACCATACTTTCAGTCACGGTATGGTCTCCCTGATAGGCTTCGGCATGATACTACTCCTGTTCATCGCGATGGTTTTATTGCGTGATGATCATTTTATAAAGTAAATAATATATGATGCAACCAGATTTTTCAAATAATTGCCACAGGTTTTCGGCTTGGTTTATCATCATTGAAAGGTCCACCCTTCACCTAATTTTTAAGCAGGGCCGAACTAGGAAGAATTATATCATAAAAATAATCGGGAAACAATTATGAGCTCTTGTATCTTTGCTGCCATGCCTCTGCTAAAATTATAGCACATGCAATGGCCGCATTTAAAGAATCAACCTGAGGATTTATTGGAATTTTAATTTTCATATCGCATAATTTTTCACTTTTGTTGCTTATACCTCTTGATTCATTGCCAATCACAAAAATCTTAGCACCTGTAAAATCCTGGCCGTATATAATATTTTCAGTTTTAAGTGATGAACCATAGATCAAATAGCCTTTACTTTTTAGGGAAATAAGATGATCCAGAGGATAATTCATGTAAATTGGTATATTAAGAACTCCTCCCATGGATGCTCTGACTACTTTTGGACTATATGGATCAGCACAATCGGAAGTCATCAGTATACCATCGGCTCCCATTGCCCATCCGGTTCTGATGATAGTCCCAACGTTACCGGGATCGCTTACTCCATCCAAACAGATCAACAGCTGTTCACCAGTAATCATTGCCGGGTCCCAATCCGGTATTTTGGCCACCGCTAAAATACCCTGAGGATTTTCCGTATCACTGAGGTAATCGATCAAATCAGCCTGCAGCTGGTACCATTCTATATCAGGAGCCTTGTTTGGCCAGTCCTGGTATTGCTCACATCCGGCATCAAATAAAACGCTCACCAGCAGATCCTTCTTTGCCAAAGCTTCAGATACGCTTTTTTCGCCTTCAATGATAAATAATTTCTCTTTTTCCCGGTACTTTTTATATTTTAGTTTTGCTATTCTCTTTATATAAGGATTATCTTTAGAAGACAAATACTTCAAAATCAACACCTCGATAAAAAAAGTATGGCCAATGGCCATACTTGATAATTATGTTTTAATTAATTGTTTACGCTTTGCTTGGCCAGTTGAACCAGCTCAGTAAAGCCCTTGGGATCGCTGACTGCCAGTTCCGCCAACATTTTACGATTTATATCGACACCGGCAACTTTTAAGCCATGAACCATCTTACTATAGGTGGTTCCATTATTACGGGCCGCAGCATTTATTCTGGCGATCCATAATTTACGAAAGTCTCTCTTTTTCAAGCGCCGGTGAATATATGCATAATTACCTGATTTCATTACTTGCTGATTGGCTACCCGGAAAAGTTTGGATTTACTGCCCCGGTATCCTTTGGCCATTTTCAATATTTTTTTATGTCTTCTATGTGAAGTCACCCCACGTTTTACTCTGGGCATCGGCATTTACCTCCTCAATATATGGAATTTTAATATGGTATTAATTTGGAAATTCTTTTATTTTCCTGTTCGCTCACTAGTCCGGCATGACGCAGTTTGCGTTTTCTTTTGGGGCTTTTGCCTCCTAAAAGGTGACTGGCATAAGCTTTGGATCTTTTTATTTTTCCGGTGCCGGTCTTCTTGAATCTTTTGGCCGCACCCCGATGAGATTTCATCTTAGGCATTATTTTTTTCCTCCTTCACTTCATTCTTGGTTTCATTTTTCGTCTCATTTTTTACTTCATTTTTCACTTCATTTTTTTCAGGTTTATCACTATCTATTTTAGGAATCAAAATGGTTACCATATTCCTGCCTTCAATTTTGGGTGCTCTTTCCACTGCTGAGATATCAGATAGTTGTTCGGCCATTTTAATGGATAACTTTTGACCTAATTCGGGGTGGGTTATTTGCCTCCCCCTGAACATAATGGTAAGTTTAACTTTATCGCCAGCCGATAAAAATTTTCTGGCGTTTTTGGCTTTTACCTGAAAGTCATGTTCTTCAATATTTGGGCGCAATTTCACTTCTTTAGTAGAAATCGTCTTCTGCTTCTTACGCGCTTCTTTTTCACGCTTATTCTGTTCAAATTTATACTTACCATGATCCATTAAACGGCATACGGGCGGTTTGGCAGAAGGAGCTACTTCAACCAGGTCTAATCCTTTTTCAACCGCCAGTTGAATGGCATCGCGAATCTGGACTATGCCTAACTGCTCTCCTTTGTCATCGATCAATCTAACTTCCTTGACCCGTATTTCCTCATTAACTCTCCAATCCTTACTGATAAGAAGTCCACCTCCTAAATAAAATAAGCGAGTTTTTCAAAAACTCGCTTCACAATCAATAACTATTGGCAGTATATTAACCTACCTTGATGATTTAAGTTACTGAATACCTTACGAACCAAGGTTGTAAGGTGAGAAGTCAAGCTTCTGCTTAATTACGTAGGAATTATAGCATAGAATGTTTGCCATTGCAATCAATTGACTGAATAAAAGTGCTTAAATTGTACGATTTTTTACTTCGTTTTGCAGCATTTCAATGAATTCATTTAAACCCATCGAACCTTTATCTCCGTCTTTTCTATGTCTTACTGCCACTGCCTGTGCTTCTGTTTCTTTATCACCCAGGATCAACAAATAAGGTATTTTCTGCAATTGGCCTTCTCTGATTTTATAACCGATTTTTTCACTGCGGTAATCAGCTTCCACCCTGAAGTTATGATTCTGCAGTATCTCAGCCACCTGTTTTGCGTAGTCATGCTGGCGATCAGTGATGGGCAATACCCGAACCTGGACCGGTGCCAGCCAGGATGGGAAAGCACCAGCTGTATGCTCAGTAAGTATTCCAATAAATCTCTCGATACTTCCGTATATGACCCGATGGATCATGACCGGCCGGTGTTTTTCCCCGTCTTCGCCGATATAAGTCAAATCAAATTTTTCCGGCATTTGAAAATCCAGTTGTATGGTACCGCATTGCCAGGTCCTGTCCAAAGCATCATGGAGGTGAAAATCGATTTTAGGCCCGTAAAAGGCGCCGTCACCTTCGTTGATTTTATATGCGATCCCTTTTTCATCCAACGCCCGGCGCAACGCGTTGGTGGCAATTTCCCAATCCTCATCAGAACCCATGGCCTTTTCCGGTTTGGTGGAAAGTTCTACATGATAAGGAAACCCGAACAGACTGTAAAAGCGATCGATTAAATTTATGACTCCCTTGATCTCATCGATGATCTGTTCAGGAAGCATAAAGAGATGGGCGTCATCCTGGGTAAAGGCCCGCACTCTCATGAGACCGTGCAAGACACCGGACATCTCATGACGATGAACCAGACCCATTTCACACATTCTTAAAGGAAACTCTTTGTAACTATGCAGATTCTGTTTATACACCAGCATGCTGCCGGGGCAGTTCATGGGTTTGACTGCATAGTCCTGCTCGTCGATTTTGGTAAAGTACATGTTTTCTTTATAATGATCCCAATGCCCTGATCTTTCCCATAAATCCCGATTAAGAATGATAGGTGACTTGATCTCCTGGTAACCTGCCTTACGGTGTTCTTCCCGCCAGAAGTTTTCCAGTTCATTTCTTAACGCCATGCCCTTGGGAAGGAAAAACGGGAAACCCGGGCCTTCGTCCATGACCGCAAATAGTCCCAGTTCTTTTCCAAGTTTGCGATGATCACGTTTTTTTGCTTCTTCCAATTTATTCAGATAATCGTCAAGCATTGCTTTTTTCGGGAATGATGTGGCATAGATCCTTTGCAGCATGGGGTTGTTTTCATTACCACGCCAGTATGCACCCGCCAGACTCATAAGTTTGATAGATTTTATTTTCCCCGTTGAGGGCACATGGGGTCCTGCACATAAATCGAAAAAGTCGCCATGTTCATAAACACTGATGATAGCGTCTTCCGGTAAATCTTTAATCAATTCCACTTTATATTCTTCATTATGTTTAATAAAAAATTCTATTGCCTCCTGGCGGCTGAGGGTCTTCTTTACCATTGGATAATCTGCCTTAATGATCTTTTCCATTTCTTTTTCAATAAGAGCAAAATCTTCCGGTGTAAAAACATGCTCACTGTCAAAATCATAGTAAAAACCTTTATCAATGGCCGGGCCTATTGCCAGTTTGGTTTCAGGCCAGAGTCTTTTTACCGCATGAGCCATGATATGAGCAGATGAGTGCCGGTAAACATCCTTGCCTATATCATCATCAAAATCCAATATTTCCAATGAACCGTCATTTGAAACCTGTTCATTCCAATCAGCTAACTTATTGTTAAAGAGTACGGTCACTCCGTTACGTGCCAGCTTCGGATTAATATCCTTAGCTATCTGTGATATGCTGGTACCTTCAGGGTATTCTCTTTTACTGCCGTCTTTTAAGCTAATTGATACCATTTATAAAAACCTCCCGTCAAATCAGTGGATATATTAATAAAATTGCCACTTGTATAAAACCAATAATAAATCCCAGTACACCACCTAAAATCTCAATAAAAGTCAGTTCCACAGAAGTTACTCCCCGGATCATTTTTTCCAGCTCGTCCAAATCAAAAGCATTTATTTTTTCTTCAACTATCAGATGAATTTTGATTTCTTCGTTTAAGTATTCACTTCCGGCTTCTATGGTTTGTTTAATAATATTTGCTGCTTCCTGGCGCAATACCTTTTCCAAAATATCTCCGATGATATTGCTGACTCTTATGGGTACAACCCGAGGAAGCAATTCATTAAGACGGTTTCTTAAAATCAGGCTGATTTTATCAGTGAGAACTTCCCTGATCTCCGGTGTATTTATTCTATCAAATACCTCATCCATTGACAGAAGTTGTTCTTCCACTAGCTGTCCTACAATGGCTGCAATCTTTGACTGTCTTTTCGGCAAAACCCCCTGTAATGTAAAAAAACCTAATTTTACAGGTTTATTCGGCCAGAAAAGCATTTTAATTGCTGCTACATTGGTTATGTAACCGATAAAGGCACTTATTACAGGCAATGCCAATAGCTGATAGTTCATTTTATCACCTTTTAAAATATACTCAAAATAAATCATAAAGGCAAACATTCAATTCAAAGCTCAAAAATAAAAAATCCGGGATACAATCCGGATTTAAGTGTCCATTTAAAATTCAATTCACTGATTAATACCTGCTCTTTTTCTCAATTACAATCCTGCAGCGCTCGCAGTCTTCACAAATGCTTATTTTTTCATTGAATACTTTCTTTATCATCTCTACCGATTCACTGGCAGGCATGTTCTTCGTATTGTGAAGCACGATGCGGCGGGGAGCAATAGTAATCAATATACTGATCAACACATCATCCAGGCTGATATCGTTTAAGAGCATATCATCAAGATAGTAATTCAAATAATTCTCTTCAATTTCTATTCCTTCTCCATCCCAGATATAAAAGACGCCTGCAGTACCCATCATTAAATTAACTTCAATAACTTTGGGAACTTGTGTATCAACAAAGTAGCGAAGTAAATTCACGAAATCATTATATTCTTTTTCATTGCGCAGTTCCTCACGGGCCAATTCTACTGCAAATCTTATCTCGCGATTATATTCTTTTATGCAAAAGTTTACAAACCCTTCCAGGATCAACCTGTCATGGGTATTGATATGATCAAACAATCTATGGGCTAAACGGTTTTTACGGCCAAAGTTTATTAATAAATTAAGACTTTCATTTTCATTGCATTGTTTTAAAAAGCTGCTGGCTTTAGAGAAAATGGTATTTTTATCATCTGAGTTTAAATTGCGGCAGCTTTTATTGATTTCCTTTTGCAGCAGTTTTGACTGCCAGTCTTTCACTATATGATCTGCCAATACCTCTGACATCTGGTGCTGGAAGATGTGGATAATATCTTCATGTCTAAATAGAGTATCGGCTTTATCCCCTTTTAAGATCAAAGATATATAATCAACATTACTGTTTTCATCAGTTTCAGTTTTTGTATAAAAACGATATCCCTTTTGTTTGATCCAATGCAATCTATCTTCAAATTCATTTAAAAAGCTATTTTCGTTGTGGGCCGTAGCAATTTTAAATTCATAAATCATATCATCGGCCTCCATTATCAAAAAGTTATTTTATTATATGTTTGGCCGATTTTCATTATTCAATACAGCTTTAATGAGTAATAAATACTAAATAAACTATTTTTTATAAAATTTAATGGGGTTCCGAGCTTAAAATCAATCGCGCTAATCCCATTTCAATTTGCTAAAAATGGCAAACAAGTAGCGGGAGCCAATGGTTAACTGTTCCTGTTTTCTTCTGTTTCAAATCAGATGGTTGCTCCCATGCCTGTAAGCACAACACACCCACCGGTTAAGACCGATAGGTGTGTTGCTCTATTTATGATAAAAAAGCGATCTCCTGTAAATATTATCAGAGGTCTCTACTCAAAAAAAACTTTTGTTCAGGATATCACCTTCTTTACATTAACTCCTTTAGCTTTTCAATAGAATTCCTGTCATTTTTCAATATCTCACCGGCAATATCTCTTGATTTATCGTCTAAATTGCCCCGCAAAACTTTTTCCGCCATATTAACTCCTTTAGTTTCGCCTTCTATGGCTTTTTCAATAATTCTAGCGGCATCCACTTTTGCCCCCAATTTCATATTAAGCTTAATTTCAGCCATTTTGCCTTTCATTCCCAGATTCTCCTGTGGCTGTCCGCCTATATCTTGAATATAACTAGCCAAGTTATTAATGTTTTGTCTATGCTGTTGCTGAACATCTTTAAAGCAATTTTTCACATTATCATCTTCTGATTTGAATATGAAGCTATTGAAACTCTCTACTGCCATATATTCTCCT
>JAAZFJ010000072.1 GCA_012511795.1 Syntrophomonadaceae bacterium | reverse complement strand
GTTACGGTTTTATTAGGGTTGGCAGGACGTACCCCAAAAGCAGCCCAGCATGCCATCAAAACTGCTGAAATATGCAACGAAATGAATCCTGATTATATTGGAGCATTGACTCTGATGCTGGTACCTAAGACTGAACTTTACCGGCGGATGGAAAGAGGGGAATTCGAACTTCCCGGTCCCTTTGAAATATTGGATGAAATGAGGATCTTGATCAGCCATTTAGAGGTAAAGGGAACGGAATTCAGGAGCAATCATGCTTCCAATTACCTGCCTATTAAAGGCCGTTTGCCGGATGACAAGGAAAAAATGCTGGCCCTTATAAACGAAATCATTGCCAAAAACGACCGCAGTTATCTGCGTCCTGACTATTGGCGGGCTTTATAAGCATATACTTAAAAAATCGAGTCTTTTTAATAAGGCTCGATTTTTTTATACTATCAAAAAGTATAAATTTTTTAAAGGCCGATAGTATAAATGCTACCGCGATTCCAGAGGCTTGCCAGCCGCTAAGTTTTTTTATTATTAAAATAAAGAAGTTTTGGCAATAATTGAAGTAAAAATATAACGCTGCTAAGAAAAGGGAAAAGTATGAGCAAAGCTAAGTATCTGATGATAGTGAATCTGATCATCGTTTTGATTTGCTGCGGTTTTGTTATTGAACTGCCGCCGGTGAAAGTACCTGAACCTTCAATCATCTATGATATCAATGGAAATGTGATCAGAGGAATTACTGAAAACAATACTATTAACCTAAACCGGGAAGAAATTCCGGATCATTTTATTAATGCTATTATTGCCATTGAAGATAAAAATTTTTATTCCCACTATGGGTTTGATCCTTTGGGTATTGTCAGAGCGGCATTTTCAAATATCAAAGCCGGACGGATCGTTGCCGGTGGCAGTACCATTACTCAGCAAACAGCCAAGAATTTGTTTCTTACCAATGAAAGGACCTGGCTGCGCAAATTTAAAGAATTGCTTTATGCTTTTCAACTGGAAAGGGAATACAGCAAAGATGAAATCATTACTTTTTACTGTAACAGTATATATTTCGGCCATGGTGCTTATGGACTGGAAGCGGCAGCACGGACTTTTTTTGCCCGGTCCGCCTCAGAGCTGACATTAGCACAGGCTGCACTTTTAGCCGGAATCACCAACTGGCCTTCAGAATATGATCCCTATATCAATCCCGATAAAGCCAAAAATCGGCAGAAAATAGTGCTGCAGCGCATGGTGGCAGAAGAGATGATCAGCAGTGAAGAGGCTGAGCTGGCAGCAAATGAAAAACTAAACTATGAAAGTGTTTTATTTGTGGCAGGTGATGCTCCATATTTCAGTGCTATGGTTACTGACTACCTGGTTGAGAAATATGGAGAGCGCACAGTATATCAGGAAGGAATGAAAATATATACAACGCTGGATCTTTCTATGCAAAGAGCAGCCAACCAGTCATATGCAGATGGAATGAAAGACCGTCCTGCTGATTTACAGGCAGCCTTGGTTGCGGTTGATCCAGCCAATGGATATATTAAAGCTTTAATTGGAGGAAGGGATTATACCAAAGCACCATTCAACCGGGTATTTGCTGACCGTCAGCCCGGTTCCACCTTTAAGCCTTTCATGTATTCCCTGGCAGTGGATTGGGGAATAACCCAGGCCGATATGTTTATGTGTGAAGAATACGAATATAAGTTAATAACCGGTGACCTATACCGGCCCACGGACTATGGAGATAAACCGTTTCATAACCGACGTTTCACGATCCGGGAAGCATTAGCCAAATCAGATAACGTCATTGCCGTTAAAGTCAATGAAATTCTGGGACCTGATAAAGCAGCGGAACATGCCAACAGATTTGGTTTTAACGATATCAAACCTATTTTGTCATTACCTCTGGGATCTACGGAGGTAAAACCAGTAGAGCTGGCGGCAGCTTATTCCGTATTTGCCAGTGGAGGCGTATACAGCAAAACTATTTACATTACTGAGATAAAGGATCGTCAGGGAAATGTACTGGAACAAAATCAGATCGAGCAAAGAAGAGTTTTAGGAGAGGACACTGCATATATCATAACCGATATGTTGAAAGGTGTTATGCAGCCGGGGGGAACCGGGTCCGGTTTAAGAAATCTTTTTGACCGTCCTGTCGCAGGCAAGACCGGGACAACTGATAATTTTAATGATGCATGGTTTGTTGGTTTTACACCAGGTCTTTGCTGTGCAGTTTGGGTAGGATATGATGCTGACCAGACAGCCAATCTAACTGGTGGAGCAGCAGCAGGGCCGATTTGGGCTAATTTTATGCGTCAGGCCACCGCAGGGATGTCTTATCAGGATTTTATCCGTCCTGCCAATGTTGTATTGATAAATATAGACCTTGATACTGGTCTGATCGCTGCCGAGGGTTGTGAGAGAACTAGTCTGATGGCATTTAAGAAAGGGACGGAACCTGAGGAGCTTTGTTATAAACATAGCAGTGTATGGGATTGGTTGTTTAGAAATGATATGGAGGAAAATACCAAAGAGAGTGTTGAGGATAATAATATCATGCTTCCGGAGAACCATGAATAGTTTTCCCACCTGCCAAATAAAAGAGATATAATAGACATTGTGTTTAACTTAATTGACCTTAAAGGGGCAGGAACGTGAAAAACATTGAATTAATAGAAGGTATGCGTGATTCCATACCAATCGTGTTAGGGTATTTCCCCCTTGGCTTTGCTTTCGGAGTTTTGGCTGCTCAGGTGGGCTTAAGTGTATTTCAGGCCACTATGATGTCAGTATTATGTTTTACTGGTGCCGGACAGTATATTGCCATAGGGGTAGTACAGGCGGGGGGAGCAATAATTACCGCGATTATCGCTAATATTTTAATTAATATGCGTTACTTCTTATTCGCTACTTCAATGGTACCGCATTTTAAACATCTGCCTACGCTCCCGGCATCACTTCTTTCCTATGGATTAACTGATGAAACTTATGCCGTGGCTGTTAACAGATATCAAAAACATAAAGCTTCCATCGCTTATATGGCCGGATTGAATCTGACTTCGCATATAAGCTGGATATTAAGCACTTTTATTGGTGCCGCCCTGGGGATGTTGATCGCTGATACTGATAAATTTGGCTTCGGTTTTGCTTTGCCGGCTATGTATACCTGCCTGCTGGTGCTGATGATCAGCAGGAAAAGCGATATAATAGCAGCTATTAGTGCTGCAGTGATCTGCATTGTCATTGGTTATTATTTACCGGCCTCTATGAGTAATATGTCCAACATTATTGCTGCAACAATGATCGGAGCAACGATAGGAGTTTTAATAAATGACTGAAACCAGCATTTTTATTATGATTTTTGGGGTATCTCTGGCCAGCCTTCTGCCAAGGATTCTGCCCATTGCCTTACTATCCCGCGTTACTTTTCCGCCTCTTTTGACCCGTTGGCTGTCCTATATAGCGCCTGCTGTTCTGGGTGCTCTTACGGCTGTCAGCATTCTGGCTCCTGAAGGTGCCCTCAATATAAGTATTGATAATATATTTATTTGGGCTTTTATACCTACTTTATATTCAGCAGTGAAAACCCGCAGTCTTTTTATAACCCTTATAGTTGGAATTATTTGTATGGCTTTATTGTATAATCTGATGTAAGCCAATAAAATTAAAAGCAGGAAAGAATAATGCAGAAAGTAATATTCAACTTAAGATCTTGTAAAACAAATATTATTTTCAAACATAAAATAATCTAAACCAGTATTGATTTTGTAAGTATATCGTTACTTTTGGAGGTGTAGTGTTTGAATATAAACAAGTACCGGGTAAAGAACAAAGATTTATGCAAAAAGACCAATCCAGCTATATTCAAGTTCAATACCACTGAGGAAATCGATCCCTTAAAAGGCATTATCGGACAAGACCGGGCAGTTCGTTCATTGGAGTTTGGACTTGATGTCGATATCCGGGGTTATAATATTTACTTGGCCGGTGCCTTAGGCACCGGCAAAACTACTTTGGCTTCAGAAATGGTGGAGGAAAAAGCGATTTGTGAACCAGTTCCTGATGACTGGTGTTATGTATATAATTTCAAAAACCCTGAATCGCCGCGAGCCATCTCACTTCCTGCCGGTCATGGAAAGGAATTCAAAAAAGCAGTTGCGGCCGGTATCGATAATATTGTTGAGCAAATGACTAAAACCATTGAAAGCAAGGAATTCGAGCAACAAAAAAATCAAATCTTAAATCAGTTTCTGGAAGAAACCAATAATAGATATTTACAACTGGAAGAAGAAGCTCGATCATATGGATTTATGATTTCACGCAATCAAAGCGGAATAACCAGTGTACCAGTTAAAAATGGTGAACCATTAAGCCAGGAAGATTATATTAACATGCCAGATGAAGAACGTCAGCAGCTAATGGCTAACAGTACTATCGTGCAGGAAAAACTGGCAGAAGCCCTTAGGACCTATCGGGAAAGGGAAAAAGCCATCAAAGAAAAAATAGCTCACTTGGAAAAAGAAACACTGCAGTTGGTTACCGGTCCATTTTTTGAAGAACTTTTAGAGCAATTTAAAGAATTCTCTGAAGTCACAGAATATATGATGGAACTGAAAGATGATCTGCTGGAAAACTCAGAAGCACTATTAAAGCAGGAAGAGTCAGGAATTAATGCTATTTTTCGAATTGATAAAAAAGCTCCTTTACGAAAATATCAGGTCAATCTTTTTGTTGATAACTCTAATTTGGAACACGCGCCGGTTATATATGAAACCAATCCTAGCTTTGCCAACTTGTTTGGACAGATATTATATGAAAATGAATTCGGTATTCTAGCCACTGATTATTCCAAAATAAAAGCAGGAACACTTCACAAAGCCAATGGCGGTTATCTGGTTTTACAGGTTTGGGATTTAATAAAGAACTTTTATGTTTGGGATGGCTTAAAACGGGTACTTAAGAATGAAGAAATAGTTATAGAAAGTATCGGCCGTATGATGGGCATCAGCAGTACGGAAAGTCTTCAGCCGCAGCCGATCCCCGCTAACATCAAAGTGATTTTGATCGGCGAACCGATTTATTATTATTTGATTTATGCCCAGGATGAAGAATTTCAGAAGTTGTTTAAAATCCGGGCTGATTTTGATACGGAAATGCCCCGCAATCGTAAACATGTTTTTGAATATGCTCAGTTTGTCGGGTCCGTTTGTGAACAGAAAAAGCTAAAACATTTCAATGCAGCAGCGGTTGCGGCAGTTGTTGATTACAGCAGCAGAATGGCAGAAGATCAGCAAAAGCTTTCCTCTTCTTTTAATAAACTGGTGGAAATCATCTATGAGGCCGATGCCTGGGCCAAAAAATCCAGGAGTCTGGTTGTAAAAGCCGGCCATGTAGAAAAAGCCATTTCCGAAAAGAAATTTCGCTCTTCCATGGCTGAAGACCGGGTCCACGAATATATTGTAAACAATCACTTGATGATTGATGTTGATTCTTCGAAAGTCGGGCAGATAAACGGTGTAGCGGTTTTTCAGATGGGGGATTACAACTTTGGCAGGCCAGTGAGAATAACTGCTAAAACATTTGTGGGAGAAAAAGGTTTAGTCAATATAGAACGAGAAATAAGAATGAGTGGTACCATTCACAGCAAGGGCATACTTACCTTAAACGGGTATTTAGGGGCCCAATATGCACAGGATAAACCACTGGGGATTTCTGCCAGTCTTACTTTTGAACAAAGCTACTCGGGAATTGAAGGGGACAGTGCCTCCAGTGCGGAGTTATATGCATTATTATCCAGCCTGGCTGATTTACCCATTTACCAAGGAATAGCAGTGACCGGTTCTGTAAATCAAAACGGAGAGATTCAGCCGGTAGGAGGAGTCAATCAAAAAATCGAAGGTTTTTTCAAAACTTGCCAGGCTTTTGGCCTGAATGGCAAGCAGGGCGTAATCATTCCCATCCAGAATGTTTCACAATTAATGTTGGATGATGAAGTAGTTCAGGCAATTAAGCTTAAAAAGTTTAATCTCTGGGCAGTAAGTCATATTGATGAAGGATTGGGGATTTTAACCGGTAAAGAAGCAGGTGAAAAAGATGACAGCGGAAAGTTTCCGATTGGCAGTATTCATTACCTGGTGGACAGCAAACTGCGGAAATGGAATGAACAAAAAGGGTTTGTCATTGATGCAATTAAACGGAAATCTTCCAGGTCAGATAATAAAAGGCCGCCAAGGAGGAAAAAGAGATGATAAAATATAAACCTTTGCTGCTCAGTTTGTTTTTTATTATTACTCTGTTTATTGGGGGATGCGAACTAGATTCCCAAAATATATTAAAACCAGCCAGCAGCGATAAGGATGAATTAATCAAGGTGGAAATCACTTTTACCGATGATCAAAAACTAATTGGCTATGTAAAGAGCCTGGGAAATCAAAAAGACTCAGTGGTCTATGTGGGAGGGTCTTCCCTTAATTACCTTTATGACAGTAAGGGAAATATTACCGGTTCCTTTAATTATCAGCGGGTTTTATATATGAAAATCATTACCGAGGCAAAAAGTGATTAATTAATCATCCTGGGGGAGGGGAGATAATGAAAAGTATTGCTGCTAAATGTATGCTTTGTGCCAAAATTTATTATGTTGATGAAGAACACAAGGATTTCAAAAAGCTGGTGGCAAAAAATCAGAACCTGCCTGCTTTTATTTGTGATTTTTGCAGTAATCGGGTGCGCTACGAGTCCGATGAAGCAAATAAACAAAAGAAACCTATGTAAAAGAATCTTTATAAAAAACCTCTTTATGGAAGGAAATGAATGAAAAGCTTCTACATAACCAAAGAAGACGGCGGCATTTTGGCTGCCCTCAAAGGGATCCCAGAGGATGCCAAATATTTGGTCATTGTTTGCCATGGTTTTCTGGGCGGTAAAGAAAACCGGGGCAAAATATTTCCATTCACCCACAAACTAAATGCCAGAGGTTTTGGAGTACTGGCTTTTGATTTTACCGGTTCCGGCGAAAGCAGTGGCAATTTTGCAACAGTAACTTTAAGCAGACAGATCAGCGACCTTAATGCTGTTATTAATTATGCCATAAAAGAAATTAAACTCCCCATTATTCTTCTGGGCAGGAGCTTTGGCGGCAGCACGATAATCGGCCTGAACCAAAACCTTGAAACCATTCTTGGTTATATTTTATGGTC
>JAAZFJ010000071.1 GCA_012511795.1 Syntrophomonadaceae bacterium | reverse complement strand
CCGCCTGATTCAGCCATCGCTCTTATATAAATTGGGTAATTGGTATTATTCTTAAACTTAAAATCCTGTAAACCATAAGCAATCGTAGCATCATGTCCGAGTGGAACATAGGTTACAGCAAGAGCATGATTGTGCCTTTCAACGATCTCCAGGCCTGCCCGTAAAACGGCATTATAGATAGTCGAAGAAACCTGACAGATCCCCCCTCCCAGTCCGGGTTCAAAAACTCCATTGTTTATAATCAGTGCATCACGGTAACCTCTTTCATACGTTCTTTCCCCCACAATCCGATTAAAGGAAAATACTTCTCCAGGCGGAATGGCAGTAGTATTTACGGTATCGGCAGCCAAACGCAGGTTATGTGATCTGTCCACCTCATTGACATTGTACCAGGTGGTAAATGAGGCCAGTTCCCCCATAATCTTAAGCTGTTCTTCATTGATTACCGGCTCGGTTTTGGTAAGGACAACAGGAATCCTTAACAGGGTAAAGTCTCCCCATTTTCCTGGCATACCGGCAAAAGTCGCATCAACATTTAATTTTTGCCCCTGTACACCGGGAATTATTCTCAGTCCCGTCCATTTATCAATTTCCAGACTGGCATTTTGGAAATCTTTGTTCAAATTCAAACTTAATTCTTCAACGATTTTTTGTATTTCGTTTGGGTCATAAGAAATTTTTACTGAATAAACAGTTTCCTTACCCCCATCCATAGTTAGAATTTTGCTTTTTATTCCCCGCTTTTTTTCTTTTTCCCATACATCATTCACTATTTTGACGGCATCAGGTCTATGGCTTAAATCTTTGAGGTTTGTTTGATATGAATAGTCATTAGTATAAAAAACTACCGGGGTATCATTTATTGTATCCAGCCATTCATCAACTTTCATTATAGCTTCTTCACGATTCAGACCGCTTATTGACAAGGCGGCAATTTTTACTCCTGGCAGAAACTTATCAAACAGGAAAAAGGAGTGATAATAATAAGTCGATACTGCGGCAATTACTAGAGTGATGATTCCTGCATATACTAGTTGCTTTTTATACCTCAAAACTCCAACCCCCATAAGTATTATCTTCATCCTGTCTATTATATAATATTTTCAAAGTAACTTATACTGTTTAGATACATCTGCCTTACCCTTCTCATTTACCAAAAATGAAAAAAGATAGCCTCAGTAGAAGCTATCTGTAATACTCTGGATATAGTTTGCTAAAAGTCTTCGCTTTCCACCAGTTCCTGCCAGGCATCGGCAACTTTTTCCCACTCTTCATCATCTTCAATATCACTGAGTAATTCGTTGCCTTCTTCGTCTAACACGACCTTTAAAATAACTACTTCGACTTCATCTTCATCCATTTCTTCTTCCTCATCGAAGGGAACTAAAACACGGTATTTCTCATCATCGATCTCCAACTCTGCCAGCATCTCGAAATCATGTTCTACTCCTTCTTCATCAACCAGGATAAGTATGGGAAATTCTTCTTCGAATAGTTCTTCATCGTTCATAAAAGTCACCTCTTTCTAAAAACTAAGGCTATTCTAATATGCCCTAATATCTTTGTCAAACAGAGGAGTAAAATTAATTTAAAGAGTTTAAATAACCTTGTAATATATTGACTGCTGCCAGTTTATCTATGACTTGTTTTCTCTTTTGCCGTGACACATCAGCCTCCAGTAAAGTTCTTTCCGCACTGCGGGTGGACAATCTTTCATCCCACAGTTCAACAGGAAGCTGGCTTTTCTCCTTTAAAAGTTTGGCGAATTCTTTTATTTCCTGTGCTTTTGGACCTTCAGTACCATTCATATTAAGGGGATAGCCAACGACGATTTTTTCCACCTCATATTGCTGACAGATATCCAGCAGTACACCAAAATCATAACCAGCATTTTTCCGCTGCAGGACAGAATGCCCCTGAGCAGTCCATCCCATAGGATCACTTATGGCGATGCCTATTCTTTTCACACCAACATCTAAACCCATTATTCTCATATATAAAACTCCCTATTCCTGTCATGTAGAAAATATACGAAAAAGCCCTATGCAATTCGCACAGGGCTGCTTAAGGATCACAAATCTAAATAGTTTTTTAAAAGGACCTCCATAATCTCGTCTCTTTCCACTTTGCCGATCAGTTTACGGGCGTCATTGTAACTGGTTATATAAGCAGGTTCACCTGATATCATATAACCGACCAATTGATTTACTGGATTATAGCCTTTTTCTTTTAATGCTTCATAAACCGATTGCAAAATGATCCTGACCTTATGTTCGCCTTCACGCTCCAACTCAAAATTTACGGTCTCACCTGATATCTTTTGAGGCATAGTAAGCACCTCCTCTGTATAAGGATTATTTCTACAACAATATATGCAAATCCTTTGTTTAAATCAAGGTTTTTTCTGCCATTTCCCGTGCTGCTGCAAGGGCGTCAGTCAATTTAGAGGTATCTCTTCCCCCTGCCTGGGCCATATCAGGACGCCCGCCTCCTCCGCCACCGGTGATTTTGGCAGCTAAACCGATCAGTTTACCGGCATGAAGTCCCTTTTCCACTAAATCTTTGCTGATAAAACAGACCAAGGATACTTTTTCATCAATGACTGCTCCCAGCATAACCACTGCAGTACCTAATTTATCTTTTAACATTTCCGCATTTTGTCTTAGCAAATTAGCATCTTCATATGCCACTTCTTCAAACAAAAGATTTACACCATTGATTGAAACAGCCTTGTTTAAAATATCACCACTGCTGGCATTGGAAAGTTTAGCTTTCAAGTTGTCGATTTCTCTATCCTTTTCTTTTAAGGTTTTATTCAATGCTTCGATCCTGTCATTTACTTCACTAACAGTGGTTTTTAACTGTCCGGCAGCTTTTTTTAGATTCGTTTCGGCCTGACGCAGATAATTGAATGCATAGGAGCCAGTTACTGCTTCGATTCTCCTTAAGCCGGAACCTATACTGGCTTCACTCAAAATTCTGAAAAGTCCTATTTGGCCAGTGTTTTTCACATGAGTGCCACCGCATAATTCCATGCTGTAATCATCAATTTTCACTACCCGGACTTCATCACCATATTTCTCTCCAAACAAGGCAATAGCTCCCATTTCCCTGGCCTGTTCCACTCCGGTCAGCGTGGTGTTGACATCATAAAGATTCCAAATCGCTCTGTTGACCCGGTTTTCGATCTCTTCCAATTGCTCATCAGTAAGAGGCGATAATTGGGCAAAATCAAAACGGAGACGGTTTGGTTCCACTAATGAACCCTTCTGCTGAGCATGTTCACCTAAAACCTCGCGCAGAGCTTTATGTAATAGATGTGTGGCAGTATGATTTCTGGCAGTATTCAATCTTCTCTCCCGGTCATTCTCCAGCTTAACCTTATCACCCTGGGAGATACTGCCTTCCAGGCGGCCAAAATGAATGATCCACTGACCGGTTTTGTGTACATCAGTGACAGTCATTTTACCGTTCACTCCCAGGATCATTCCGGAGTCTGCAATCTGTCCACCAGATTCCGCATAAAATGGCGAATAATCTGTTACCAACATAGTTTCTTCATCGGCTGCGTATTCAGCCAAACTGCTATCTTTAATAACTGCCAAAACTTTACCATCACAGGCATAGTCTTCATAACCTACAAAGATAGTCCCAGGCGTCCCGTTCAGGATCTCGTGCAGAATGCGCTCCTCCGCAAAGGCACTGCCAGTTTTATTAGCTTGGCGTGCACGCTGGCGTTGTTCTTCCATCATGGCATGGTAGCCTGCGGTATCTACCTGAAGGCTGTTTTCCTCTGCCATGTCTTCGGTTAAGTCAAGGGGAAAGCCATAGGTATCATAAAGCATAAAAGCTTCTTCACCTTTTATAAATTTCTCATCTTTTTCAATAATTACACGAACGATTTCTTCTAATTTCCTTATTCCTTCGTTTAAAGTAACGAAAAATCTTTCTTCCTCCAGGCGGATGACTTTTTTCACGAACTCCTGCTTTCCAAGTAGCTCAGGATAAGCATCTTTCATTATTTCTACGATCACATCCACATTTTTATAGAGGAAGGGTTCTTCAATCCCCAGCAGTTTACCAAAACGAACCGCCCGTCTTATAATCCTGCGCAGAACATAGCCGCGGCCGTCATTACTGGGCAAAACTCCATCTGCAATCAAAAACAAGCAGGCCCGGCTATGGTCAGCAATGACCCGGAAGGGGAATCCGCCTTCCGAAGGTTCGTATTCCTTACCGGTAAGTTTTTCGATCTGATTGATGATCGGTACGAATAAATCGGTATCGTAATTGCTGTTTTTGTTTTGCAATACTGATGTCAGCCTCTCCAATCCCATACCAGTATCGATACTTGGCCTGGGCAAAGGCGACATCACTCCATTTTCATCCCGGTTAAACTGCATAAAAACCAGATTCCAGATTTCCAGCCAGCGATCGCAATCGCAAACACCAACCGCACAATCATCACCACAGGCATACTCGCTGCCCCGATCATACATGATTTCACTGCAGGGACCACAAGGCCCTGTATCACCCATACTCCAAAAATTGTCTTTTTCTCCCAGCCTGATAATCCGGTCATTGGACAGATGAGCAACTTTCTGCCAGAGTGCAAATGCTTCTTCATCATCTTCGTAAATTGTTATCCATAGTTTTTCTTTCGGTAATTTCATAACCTGGGTAAGCAATTCCCATGCATATTCAATGGCTTGTTCTTTAAAATAATCTCCAAAAGAAAAATTGCCCAGCATTTCAAAAAATGTATGATGACGGGGGGTTCTGCCTACTGTATCCAAATCGTTATGTTTACCGCCTGCCCTTACACATTTTTGCGCCGTAGTAGCACGGACATAACTGCGACTATCCAGACCCAGGAAAACATCCTTGAATTGATTCATGCCGGCATTAGTGAAAAGCAAAGTCGGATCATTTATAGGTACCAGTGAGGAACTGGGTACTATAGTGTGCCCTTTGTCACGAAAAAATTCGGTAAAGGTGCTTCTGATTTTACTGCTGGTCCACACGGAGGATCTCCTCTTTCCTTTTATAGTTTTACCTATCTATTTTCTTTTATAAAGTCCTTCGTGTCAACATTACCCTTTTTGAGGTCTCTTTCCTGTCTTAAAATCTCTTAATCTTAGCCTGCTTTATTCTGCATCAATGTCATGTTTCGGTTTCCGCCGGTCAATCTTTTCCCCGGCTATAAAACACTGATGATATACTATGTAAAGCAACTCTTTCTGTAGCAGTTTCTCATAAAGATAAACTTACAGGAATTTTCAGGAGGCAGTAAATGCAAAAATCAGTCACCCAGCTAATGAAGAAATATTTTGGTTTCACCGAATTCAAGCGGGGTCAGGAGATGATAGTTGACAGTATCCTGCAGAATCGGGATACGGTGGCGATTTTGCCCACCGGTGGCGGTAAATCTCTGTGCTACCAACTTCCGGCGCTAATTTTCCCAGGTATCACCCTGGTTATTTCGCCGCTTATAGCCTTGATGAAAGATCAAGTGGATGCTTTAAAAATTCAAGGAATATCAGCGGATTTTATAAACAGCTCCCTAACCGAGGCCGAAGTAAATCAGCGTCTCTATCAGGCTTCTCAGGAAAAGTACCGCCTGCTATACGTGGCTCCGGAACGCCTGCAATCAGAGCGTTTCAATGACCTTCTCCAGAAACTGCCCTTGTCTCTGGTGGCAGTTGATGAAGCACATTGCATTTCTCAGTGGGGTCATGATTTCCGCCCCAGTTATATGGGCATCGGTGACTGGATATTATCCCTGCCGCGGCGGCCGCTGATAGCGGCATTTACAGCTACAGCCACAGAACGGGTGCGGGAAGACATCATTACCGGCTTAGGTCTGCAAGAACCCCTGATGTGTATTAACAGCTTCGATCGCCCCAATCTGCGTTTGTCAGTAGAAAAGACCGGGGATCGCAAACGCTTTATCAAGGATTATCTTCAGGAACATCTGGGACAAGCAGGCATCATTTATGCTGCTACCCGCAAAGAAGTTGATATCCTTCATAAAGAGCTTAGCCAGCAGGGCTTGCAAGTTGCCAAGTACCATGCCGGTATGACCAGCAGCGAGAGAAGTCTCGCTCAGGAAGATTTCATTTATGATCGGGTTCAGGCCATAGTTGCTACCAATGCTTTTGGCTTGGGAATCGACAAATCCAATGCTCGCTTTGTCATCCATCACAATATGCCCCGCCATCTGGAAGCCTACTATCAAGAGGCTGGCCGTGCAGGACGTGATGGTGAATTGGCCGATTGTATTCTCCTCTATCAAGCCGGCGATATCCAAGTGCAGAAGTATTTAATTGAGCAAAGCCTTCTGTCCCCGGAACGCAAAGAGGTGGAATACGCCAAACTACAGGATATGATTGACTATTGCCACACTTCCAATTGCCTTAGATCTTATATTCTGGACTACTTCGGCGAGTTGACACCAGCTAATAACTGCGGGAACTGCTCCAATTGTATAGATTATGAGCTTCAGGATGTTACCGTAGAAGCGCAAAAGGTTTTTTCCTGCATCTACCGGATGAGCCAGCAGTATGGCAGCTCATTGGTGGCAGCCGTCTTGAGAGGCTCGAAACAAAAGCGAGTCCTCCAGCTAAATTTTGACCAACTGTCAACATATGGCATTATGAGTCATTGGAAGTCCGTACAAATAGTAGAATTTATTAACCTTTTGATAGCAGAAAGATACCTGAGCAGCAGTGGGGGGCAGTATCCGGTAGTCAGACTTACTTCTGCCGCGATCCCAATCCTTCGCGGACAAGAAAAGCTGATGATTCGGATGTCACCATCTCCAGTTACCGTTCTCCAGGACAATGAGGTTTTTGAAGCATTACGTAACCTGCGCCAAACTATAGCCCGACAGGAAAAAGTACCACCGTATGTTGTATTCGCGGATACTACACTAAAAGAGATGGCGGCCCGCTTACCACAAACTCGGGAGGACATGTTAGACATCACTGGAGTTGGTGAAATCAAGTTGGCTAAATATGGGCTGCAGTTTATGGACGTAATAAATAAGTATAGGGACAAACCGGCAGCTTCCGGGAACGCAGTATTAAAAAATAAAGAAAACCCCACTAATAGTAGTTCGGTTAACCCGCCCCGCCAGAATCATTCCCCGCATAAGGAGAAAATACCAACCTATGTGTTAAGCTGGCAGATGTATAGTGAAGGTAAAAGTCTTCAGGAAATTGCCTGTACACGTAATTTAACACTGACTACTCTGCAAGGTCATATAATCCAAGCAGCTCGCAATGGTTATCAGATAGACTGGGATCACTTTATTAACACCAAGCAGGAGGAACTGATAATAAAAGCAGCCCGTGAATTAGGTGCACAAAGACTCAAACCTCTCAAAGAATTCCTGCCGGAAGAAATTGATTATTTTATGATCAGAATAGCTTTGGTGAAAAATGGCTTGGACCAGGACCTGCAAAAGCAGTAGCAAATAAGTTCTAAAGCTGATTTTCTGTGACAGCTCATTACTCAACTAACTTGAGGTAACACCAACTGATTACAACTTTTAAAACTGCTGCAATGGGTACGGCAAATAACAACCCCCAAAGCCCCAATATTTTCCCCCCGGCTAATATACTGAAAACGATCAATAAGGGATGCATACCTAATTTGTCTCCGATTATTTTGGGAGTTATGATCCCGCTTTCAATCTGCTGGATGGTGACCAAGGCCACAAGCATATATATACCATCAGTCATAGACTGGGATAAAGCTAGCCCCACTGCCGGCACACCGGCTAGAAATGCACCAAAATACGGTATCAGATTGGTAACAGCAGCAATAATACCTAATAAAAGAGGCAGCTTTACACCGATGATAACTGCTGCCAAACCTACTGCTATCCCCACAAATACTGCTACTAAGAAATTACCTTTTAAAAACTCGAATAAGACATTATCGATCTGAGTAAAAACCAAGGTAAATTCCCGGCGTGCTTTAGGTGATACCAATTGCAGAAAACCATCGCGGATTTTTTCCCAATCTACGATTATATAAAAAGCCAGAATAGGTGAAAAAATAATGGCCAGTACCTTTCCCAGCAAAGAATACAGACTGGAGACAAAAGCGCTTAACCCCTTATAAACATAACTGTTGATTTTTTTCATGTTCTCATCAAATATTTTTTTTACTTCTGCTGGCACACTAATTTCATCAACTTTGGCAGTCATATCTTTTGCCTCTTCTGCATAATGGGGTATAAGCTCAGTCAACTGACTTAGCTCTTTTACGATTCCCGGAATGGCAAATGTAAGCAAGGCCGCTGCTGTCCCCAGCAATATAAGAAATACCAATATTGTGGCAACTGGCCGATTAACCCCTTTGGACTGAATATATAAAACCGGACGGTAAAGGAGATAGGCAATGATTGCTGCTATAATAAAGCTGAAAAGCACATCCCTGATAAAATATAAAAAATAAATGGTGGCTGTAAGGACCACCATAAATATAACATAGCGCGCTATTTTGTTCACTGTTTTCATCTGATAACCTCACACTAGAATAATTCTTCCGCTTCCTGGCCCATATCCATAATTCGATTCAAGGCTCCTTTGGATTTCGCTTTTATTCTGCGGGTAGCAGTGGTGAGTTTATCATCATTATGCATATATAAATAGGTGGCTGCTGCTCCAATCAGAGCTCCTGTCATTAATGCGCTCCAGTAATTATTCAAATTAATTCACCTCCATACTCATTTATAAAATTCTTGCAGCAGATACATCTTCTACTGATACTAATGTGCCATCTTCACCGACTTCAAAAATATGGGCATGACCTTTGCTAAAATTGAATTCCAAAAAACAGTTCCAGCAGTAAAATTGGTCTGTACCAACCTTACCTACCTGTAAGCCTCTGCAGACAGGACACTTAATGGTCATTTTCGTTATTCCCTCCATTCCGCAGCATTCCTGTTAAATCGCTTTTAAAATGAACCTGCTTCAGTGGTATTTCCTGACGACCGGCTAAAAAGTCTTTAATCACACCTGAACATAATTCAATACCCCAAATCTGCTTGCTCTGGCGGGATAGGATAAAATCACTCACATATCCCATCTCCCTGCCTTGATCGTCATAAATGATGTCACTCAGCTTCTTATCGTATATTGATAATTCTTCCCCGTAAGCATAAGATTTAATCTTGTCAGGACAATTAATAATAATAGCTTCTTCACCAATTTCTAAATCTTCCGCTTTGATCAATGAGGTGCCATTTTCATTATTGATTACAATATAAGCTAATCTGAAATCATCTCCGATCACCACTTTATCAACCTGTCCAATCACTTCTGCTTTACCTTCACTGAAAACGGGAAGATTTTTCATATTGCGCAGTTTCAAATTAAATATCTCCCTTCGCTTTTATTCTTCCTTTCTCGCGTAAAAACATACCAGATACGATTAAAACCTACTTGTTTGATGAGTAATAAATATATATCTTTCATTGTCTTATCTCTTTAAATCTGATTTTATATATATAGTAGATATGAAAGGCCAGAGACTATGGGCCAGAGCAGTGAAAATACTCTTTATTCAGGAGGTTAACAGATTGGATCTTTTTGATTTAAGTCATGCTGATGACACAAGTTTATATGCTCCACTGGCATTTAGAATGAGGCCTAAAAAGCTGGATGAAATCATTGGCCAGCAGCACATTGTAGGCCCAGATACCCTGCTGAGAAAAGCATTGGAACTGGATCGCCTGCATTCCTTTATACTATATGGACCGCCGGGAACAGGCAAAACCAGCATTGCCCGTATTATTGCCTCGATCACCGATTCCAAATTTGAGCCTCTGGCAGCAGTTACTGCAGGTGTAAGCGATATACGTAAAATAGCCAAAGATGCAGGAGAAAGGTTAAAATTTTATCGTCAGAAAACCATCCTGTTTGTTGATGAGATCCATCGATTCAATAAATCCCAGCAGGATGTGCTGCTTCCCTTTGTTGAAGACGGCACTCTTATTTTAATCGGTGCCACAACAGAGAATCCTTTATATGAATTAAATAATGCTCTTTTATCCAGGCTTAAATTATATGTGCTGGAGAGTCTGAATGATGCAAATATCAAAGAAGTGGTTACTAGAGCCTTGCAGGACAAGGAACAAGGCTTAGGTAAGATTAATGTAAGTATAACTCCGGAGGGATTACAGGAAATCGTGACGGCCGTAAAAGGTGATGCCCGCATGGCTTTAAATATCATCGATACCATTGTGAACTCTTACAGGGATGGAGACCTGCCTTTAATAATATCTGGCGATTTATTAAAAAAGGTAATCGGCAAGCCTATGCTTAAATACGACCGTACCGGAGACTATCATTACGATACTATCTCTGCTTTTATTAAAAGCATTCGTGGTTCTGATCCCCAGGCAGCCCTGTTCTGGCTGGCAACGATGCTGGAGGGCGGTGAGGATCCTAAATTCATTGCCCGTCGTCTGGTCATACATGCCGCAGAAGATATTGGCCTGGCTGATCCTAATGCCTTACTGATTGCTAATGCTGCCGCTGCTGCTATCCAATTTATAGGATTACCCGAAGGACGCATACCTTTAGCAGAAGCTACTATTTATCTGGCAACAGCTCCAAAAAGTAATTCCAGTAAGACAGCTATCGATCAAGCTATTGCAGCAGTAAGGCAGAGCAGCAATTTCAGTGTTCCTCCGCATCTGGCTGACAGTTCCCATTCTGGAGTGGAAAAGTTAGGAAAAGGACGTGGTTATAAATATCCCCCTGATTTTGGCGGATATGTTGAACAGCAATATCTTCCTGATCATCTGGAGAGAGCAAAATTCTATGAACCAGGAGACAAAGGCTATGAGAAAATAATTCGAGGGTTTTTGAACAGCCTGAAATCGAAGTAGCATAAAAAAAACCATCTCTTTCAAGATGGTTTTTTAATCATTCTTTTTTTACTTTCTTATATTACTTCATCGATTGCTTTCTGCAATTGCCCCTTATTCTGTGCACCCACGATTCTTTTCACTTCTG
>JAAZFJ010000070.1 GCA_012511795.1 Syntrophomonadaceae bacterium | reverse complement strand
GACCAGTAACCGGGCCAGTAGATACCGCCGCGATAATTTTTCTGTGAAGTATAATAATCATAGCAAAAGTCCATTAAATCCTGGGCGATCCGGTTTGGTTCGCCGTTTTCGGCTGCTGAACCAAACTTTTTGACTTGATTGATCCTCATCAATATCTTTTTGTTCTCTTCTTTTTCGAAGTTATCCGCCAGAGCCGCCCGTAAAGCTTTAAAATCCAGTTCTTTCTTTTCATAGATCAATTCCTTGATCACACACAAACTGTCGATCACATCAGAAATGGAAACCAGGGCTACACCGGAAGTATTATATACTGCCCCGCCATTGATCAGGTCCATGCCTTTTTCCATGGGGCCCCGAAAACAGGCTGATAAAAGCGGAGTGGGATGCATATACTTATGGGCTTCACCCAAGTAGTTGTTGGCTTCCACCGACATCTCCATCAAATATTTCAGCTGCTTTTTATAGGCGTTAAGGAATTCGTCATAGGTTTTCATTCCTGCCGGATCACCGGTTTCGGGACCGATCTGCTCTTCCATCACCGGATGATAGCCGTTGTTTAATACCATTTCCAGCGGGGCAACTGTGTTCAGAAGCATACAGTTGGTATGGCCGTAATGCCTTCCGCAAATATCGGGTTCCACACAGCCTGACGCGCCCCAATCCCGCGCGTCTTCTGCTGGGATCCCTTCGTTAATCAGAGCTTCTATGACTGCCTTGTCATTCTGGATGATAGGTGATGCTGCCATGTTGATATTGACTTCTGACAATCTACGCAGATACTCTTCCGAGTTCACCCCCGGATAGTAACGGGCATTCATGTTGGGATCCTGGAAACAAAGCATCTCCGCAACCTTCAATATGATATAAGTCATATCATTGACCGCAGTATTCCCCTCTTTATCCACGCCGCCAACGGTGACGGTGTCATCAGAGGAAGTGCCTCCAAACAGCTTGTTGCCAACTCCCGGTACCAATGGATCATGGTCATTGAATCTGAGAAACAGACTTCCTACGTATTCCATGGTCTTTATTATGACGGCTTCTTTTTCCTGAGGAGCGGAGACCCCTTCCATATCCTGCAGGAAAAATGGCTGCAGCAGCTGATCCAATCTGCCGATGGAAAGCGCGGAGTTGGCATTCTCCTGATGAAGTGCGGTAAACACGATCCATATGGCGGTAACCGCTTCATAAACTGATCCTGCCGGTTTAGCAGGTACTTTCATACAGACCCGACTCATCTCCAGCAGCTCTTCCCGGCGCTGTTTTTCTTCCGGTTTGGACGGATCAAGCCGTTCTGCCATACCAGCGGCTTCCCGGCTCAAATTCTGCGCATAGTCAATGACTCCTTCCACAGCGATCTGCATGGAGCGGTAGAAATTTTTCTTTACCTGATCCGGGGTCTGGTTTTCCTTTTGCACCGCCTCTTTCATGACTGCCTCCAGGCCTTTGTGCAAAACGGTCTCAAAATCTGGGATCGTATGGGAAATGGCATTGTTTTTCATCATGAAGTATAAAACGAATCTTTCATCCAGCTGCTGGGAAAGAGGATAACCGAATTCTTTTCGGCAGTATTCTCTTACGGTTCGGTCCTGCCAGTAAGGAAATATTTCAATATCCAGTTTTTCCGCATCAGTTGGAGATAAATTGTTGGGGTTGAGCTTGCGGGTGGAAATCGTTTTTAATTCGGTCCAGATCATGGTTCCGATGAACTCGGGATAAAGGGGGACGCCAACCTCCTTGGAGGTGGTAGATCCAGGAACCAGGTGATGGTCCCATATGATCGGCTTTTTATGTTTAAGTATATAACGTAGTGCCTGTGCCTGACGAAGACCGGGGTCTAAAGGGTTATTCTCATTATCGACTTCAAAACCGTTAGCCCGGTGATACTGGGTCAGCAAATCAGCCCTCTCGATGCAGATGGTGGGTTTACTGCCAAAGCGTCGGTTGCGAAGATATTTAAGACGCGGAAAATCGATTAAACTGTAGTCTGCCAGATATGGATCGGTAAGATGCTGGACCTGGTCTGATTTCCGATCCAGACGGCTGCGATATTTCTGCATGTGAGCGGTTTTCTCCCGACATTTTTCAATGTCCACTTCTTCTATTTCTTGTGGCGCTTCTTGGCTTTTTCCGCTTAAAAGCAGTCCGGTGAGATAAGAGAAGCGTGATAGATATGCCATATTGCCGGAATAACTCATTTCATTCGTTAAGAGCAGATCCAAGGTCTCATCTCCACTCTTGCTCCACATTCTGGCCAAAGTAGGCTTATCCTTGTAAACAATGATAGTGTCGGCATCACCGATCTTGCCTTTGCCGGAACTCATCCTGCCATCTTTGAACAAGACATGGACATTCACTGAATCATCTTTGGTACGGATCAGATAACGGGCATTAAAAACAAAACCTGTTTCCGGATTGCTGATCTCTCTGCGCATCTTTTTACTAAGCTTAAAAGCCATGGATATCGCCTTCAGGGAAAGCTGAAACAAAGCGATGGATAAATCATTTTTTAAGTGAGCCATTTAGAAAACCTCCTTATCTCTCCTACCATTACCTATCCTCATCATTGATCAGTTGTGATCTCCTGTTTTAATGAATAAAAATCAGTGAAAAGATGCGCTTTCGATTATTCTGAGCGTAAATTTGCCAAATCGGATAACAGGTCATTGGCGATACGATATATATATTGTTCAGGATTGGCCACATATTCCCGGAAGCCATGACTGTTATACAAAGATACCAGTCCGTGAAGTCCTGACCATAACCGGATGACCTGAAATGAGATTTGTCCTTCAGGATCCTCCGTGTTTTTTAATATCTCCGCCAGCGCTTCTTCTGCCGCTCTGGCAAAATAGAACGCCACTTCTTTTTCTTCCCGGGCCACAGGTTCCAGGACAGTATCTATATAATCCGTGTACTTAGGAACGTCCCAGTTGAACATGATATTGTAGTAATTGGCATTTTCCATGCCAAAACTGATATAAACTGCACTTAAAATGCGCAGCTTTTCCAGAGGATCGGTGGTCCCTTCCAGGGCAGCTTCTGCCTGGACATAGAGCATCTCAAAACCTCGGGTCAGAACGCGTATATATATTTCTTCCTTGGAAGAAAAATAATTGTAGATGGTTTTTGCCGCACAACCCAGACGGTCTCCCAGTTTACGCATAGAAAGACTATCATATCCTTCTTCGCCGATGATCTCCAGAGCCTGATCCAGGATATGCTCTTTGGTTTTTTCAATCTCTTCATTGCTTCTTGCTGTACGCGCCATATTCTTACTCCTCACTTCCTCAATTGCTATCCGCCGGATATCATGGAAAAAAAGGCAATGGAATCACCATCCGCCAATTCGGTATCCGGGGATGCGACAGCTCCGTTGATACTGACCATTAGTAAGCGGGCTAAAAGCTTTGGCATGCGCAATGCTTTGAGCACATTAGATAATCGGGCTCCGTCAGGCAGTTCCATCCAGCCTCTTTCATCCAGTTTTTTGCGGCTGCAGCCCGGAGGGGCAGTAACTCGAACCCTGATCATGTTATATGACCTCTGCTTCCAGTGCCAATAATGAGGGGATATTTAATGCCTCAATGGTTTCTTCTTTCGGTACACCTGTTTCCGGGTCATACCCCATAGCCTGCCAGTGATATTTGGCTTGGTCGTCTGCCAGGGTCGTTAGATTCTTTAACGGGCCCGATCTAAGCGGCGGATCCCCCTGCATTCTTTTGGGCAGATGACGATCAGCCGGCTTGATACCATGCTTTATATTGAACATATGGCGCAGAGTCTGGATCCTCTTCCCCATTTCCAGAAACTCATCACCTGTCCTTTGCCACCCGGCAGCCGCATTCAGATAATCGATCAGTTTCCACATGTGAACTCCCATGAGCTGCCCGTAATAACATCCGCCCGCACCATCCACCAGCATGGAATAACAGGCCGTTGCGCAGCTGGCGATCCCAATTTCTTCATTGGGGATATGATCGGCTTTCTTGGAATGAGGTTTCGCTGTAGGAGCCCAGGAACAAATATCCCATAAGGCCATATTTCCATACATTCCGCCGGATCCAATGGTGTGCTTGCCGGGAGCCGGTTCGGTCATAAAATGGACGGCCAGCTGGGGATCAAATCTGGAATCATGCATGCCCGGTTCCTGACCGCCTACATGCATAGCGTATTTGGCAGTTTCAGGGCCAAAGTATTCTACCGCTTTTCTGACCCCGTCTGCCAGTTTATCGCCGATGCCTTCCCGGGCGACCATCAGTTTTACCAGCTTAACGATATCCTGGTCATTTCCCCACTTAAGTTCCAGACCACAGGTTTCATTCTTATCGATCAGACCGTTCTCAAAGCACTCAATGGCATAGGCAATTGTGTTACCGGCGGATATGCTGTCCATACCTGCCCGGTTCAACAGTTCATTAATATAAAAGATCGTTTTTAGTTTATTATTCAGCAGCAGAGGACCGAAAGCCTGAATCGTTTCGTATTCAGGTTTATGGGTTTGAGCAAATTCACCGCCGTTTAAATCGCTGATATCTATGACGCCGCCGCAGCCTAAAGGGCAGGCGTAACAATGATACTTTTTTGTTTCTCTGGTCAGGATGTTATCGGGATCGAAACTTTTAGCCAAGGCAGATACATCTTTAGGCACACCGCCCCAGTTCTTTACCGGACCATCGCCCATGTTTACCGCCATGACCGTATTGACAGAAGTGCCCCATTTACGCAGAGGAGCAATATTGGTGGGACCATCCAGAGGAAGACTAATGGGAAGGGCGCCCATAACTTTTCCTAAAGTACCGTAGATCCTGCCCTTCATAACTCCGGGCGGGTAAGCCTTCTTGACCTTGGCAGCCAGGTCTTTGCTCAGCTCCTTAACTTTTTCCTTGTCCTCGCAGTTAATTTTTTGATTACCGGCCAAAACGACCGCCTTGAGTTTTTTACTTCCCATTACCGCACCGACTCCAGAGCGGGCGGCGATCCTGCCGCCTTCATTGCAAACCCCGGAAATCAAAGAAAGGTTTTCCCCGGCGGTACCAATCACGGCCACAGAAGGCTTTTTTTTGCCGCTTTTGATTTCCTGCAGTTTCAGCTCTGCTTCTACCGCATCTATTCCCCAGTATTCGGAAGCATCCCTTATTTCACATACTTCATTGTCCATAAAAAAGTAGACGGGTTTTTCACTGATTCCTTTGAAAAAAATGGCGTCAACACCGCATTGTTTGATGGCCGGAGAAAAACTGCCGCCGCAGTTTGCGTCGCCCCAGCCTCCTGTCAGCGGAGATTTGGTAACGACCATCCATCGGCCGCACATTAATGCACCTGTGCCGGTCAATGCGCCGCTTACAAAGCCAACGATGTTGTCGGCCCCCAGTGGATCAGCACCCGGAGGGATATGCTTGTAAAGATACCATGCTCCCAGCCCCTTGCCTGATAAAACCTGGTCATACACTACCTCGGGGACTTTTTTCTTAACAATTGTTCCATTTGAGAGATCCACTTCCAATATATGACCCATACAACTTTTCACTTCTGCTCCCCCTTTCTGTTAATAAAAGATATGTCCCTTTACTTTAAAATATCGAGAAACTGCATTATTAAAAGTCCGAAATGTATTATTTACTTTTATAGTAACGCTGTTACTTTTAAAAAACAAGTAGCAAAATTCTGCTTTAAGAATCATTCCAAATCGTCTCATTGTTTTTCTTATGTTAAAAAAAGTTATTGACAAATTATTAGGTAAGGTTATAAAATTTAGAAACAAATGCAGTGACCGGGAAGCAGTAAGTCTGCGGAAGCCTTTCAGAGAGTTGGCGGCAGGTGCAAGCCAATAAGGAACAGCATTCCGAATTCATCCCGAGAGCAGCATGCTGAAAGTATGATTAGTAGGCAGAGCCGGGTTCGCCCGTTATAGCGATAGGGTATAAGCCATGGCCGTACCCGATGAGGATGCTTTTTCGCGAGAAAGCATTAAACTGAGGTGGTACCACGGGGAGTAGTATATACAGCCCGTCCTCTGATTTTTACAGAGGACAGGGCTTTTTTTATTGTCTTGTCCTCACAAAAAATTTCATGAATGGAGGTACAAGAATGAGGTCAGCCCTAAAAGAACACAAAATTTACGATCCCCAAATGGAATGTATGAACCGCGATGAATTACGTGAATTGCAAAGTAAAAGACTTCGTGAGACAGTAAAGCTGGAATATGAAAATGTACCGCTTTACCGTGCCCGCATGGATGCCAAAGGAGTGAAGCCGGAGGATATCAGGACTGTAGAAGATTTAAGGCTTTTACCCTTTTCTGAAAAAACTGATCTAAGAGATGAGTTCCCCTTCGGGCTGTTCGCCGCACCGAAATCACAGATTGTTCGTATACAAGGATCATCCGGAACTACAGGAAAGCCCATTGTAGCAGGATATACCCAAAATGATGTGGAAATATGGACAGAGATGGTAGCTCGTGCCATTACAGCAGCCGGAGGCGGGAAGGAAGATATTATTCAAGTTGCCTATGGCTATGGATTATTTACCGGCGGCCTGGGTGCACATCAGGGAGCAACAAAAATTGGGGCAATGGTATTGCCCATGTCCAGCGGAAACACCCAGCGCCAGGTTTTGATGATGAAAGAACTTGGCGTTACCATGCTTTGCTGTACACCCTCTTATGCAACGTTCCTGGGAGAGACGATCCGGGAGATGGGGATCAAACCCGAGGAACTGAAATTGAAATCGGGCTGTTTCGGAGCTGAACCATGGTCCGAAGAAATGAGAGCCAAACTAGAAGAACTTTTAGGAATAGACGCCTGTGATATTTACGGTTTAACAGAAATCGCCGGTCCTGGTGTGGCCTTTGAATGTCTGGAGAAAAAGGGAATGCATGTGAATGAAGATCATGTTATTGTGGAGATAATCGATCCGGTCACAGAAGAACCCCTTCCATACGGGGAAGCAGGAGAACTGGTTTTCACAACCATTACAAAGACTGGAATGCCGATGCTTCGCTACAGGACTCATGATATCTGCAGGCTGGATGCCTCTGAATGCAAATGTGGACGTACACATGTCAGGATGGAAAAAATTTCAGGACGTACCGATGATATGCTGGTTATAAGCGGAGTGAATGTGTTCCCCAGTCAGATCGAATCTGTATTGGTAGGGTTGGATGGCGTATCTCCGCATTATATGCTGGTTGTTGACCGGGTCAAATCCTTGGATAAATTGGAAGTCCAAGTGGAACTTACAGAAGAAATGTTCTCTGATACGGTCGCAGAAGTAGAAAAATTAAGAGACGACATTAAAGAAAAAATAAAATCAGTGGTTGGAATCAACACCAAAATACAGCTTGTTCCCCCAAAATCCATTCCCAGGTCGGAAGGAAAAGCAAAAAGGATCATTGATAAGAGAAATATTTAGAAGGAGGCATTGATATGTTTATTTCACAAATTTCCGTGTATTTGGAAAACGCCAGAGGAACCTTAAGAGAAATGACGAAACTACTGGCCGAAAACGAGGTCGATATTATGGCTCTTTCTATAGCAGATACTACAAACTTTGGCATCGTTCGGCTGATCATCAGGGAAAATTGTATAGATAATGCATTAAAACATCTTAAAAATGCAGGTTTTATGGCCAAAAAAAATGATGTTATCTGCGTAGGTATACCTAATAAACCAGGTGCATTGGATCATATTCTGGCAATTATTGAAGAGGCAGATGTCTCGATCGAGTATATCTATTCGTTTAATTATAATGTTGATGGAAATGCCTTATTCGTTTTACGATTGATGGAAAGTGAAAAAGTAATAGAACTTTTTAAAGAAAATAATATAAAAATGTACTCCCAGGAAGATATCAATAGGTTATAAATGTTTTAAACCGCTGTGTCTGACTGTATCATTATAAATAAAAGTGTTTCAAAAATTTAAAAAGGGCTTCACATTAAATCAACGGATCTTTGTGAAGCCTTCTTTCTTGCAAAGGACGCAGACTTCTGATCCCAGACCAGCTGGCTAAAATAAGATTTATTGAAAGGAGATGCACAAAAATATCTGTTGTCTTCTGCTGCTGCACACAATAAATTGTTGTACTTTACTACTACATAAATGTTGTAATCTACTACCACTAAATGTTGTACTGTACTACCACATAATGTTGTATTCTGCTACCACATATATGTTGTACTCCACTACCACATTTGGACCCGCTTCGCCCTTAGAAGGACCGGAGATAGAGGCAGGCCTAAATATATATTAAATAAAAATAAATATAATATAAATAAAGTTTAATTGAAGATTTATTTAATATTTTAAAATAAGCGCCAAACAGCCATAGGAAATATGACGAGGAATTTAAGAAACGTGTAGTACGAATGAGTTACAGTAATGAGCGCTCAATCAAAGCAACAGCAGAAAAGCCTGGGGATTAATGCAAATATGCTGCATCGCTGCGAAATCAGTATACGCCTGATGGTGAAAAAACAAAGAAGTGAATTTATTTAACTCCTGCATTATCATTGGCAGGACTTGTCTTCTCATGATTAATAACTTAGGAAAACTTTTTCCAATTATATATGTATGAGAAAAGGCAACCATCCTACTGGGCCTTTTTTAGAACCAGTTTGGACTGTTGCTTGTGGCAGTTAAGATATTCACTGAGTTTGCATGAGGAAGAATTTATAATTTGGCTCTTACTTATGCCTTCCTTCGACGCCAGAGCAACTGCTTTGGCATTTTCCCCAACATTGTAACAAATGTGGGCATCACTATTAATGCTTACCAGAACTTTATGCTTCTTTGCCAACTTGGCAACTTGACTGCACACAGGAAAACTGCCCGGGCGAACTATAAATGAACTGTTATTGAGCTCCAAAGCTTTATTGTATTCCTTGGCTGCCCGTACTACCGTTTCCAAATCGACCGGAAACTTTGGGTTTCCCGGATGCGTTATAACGTGTACATAAGGATTCTTTATTGCGGCCACCATGGCTTCTGTGTTTTCCTCAACAGTGGTTCCGGTATATCCGGTTCCTTCATGGAATCCAGCCAAAACTATATCCAGATATTCAGACATTACAACTTCGGGCATATCAACATTGCCTTCCGAGTCCAGGATATTAGCCTCTACTCCTCTTAAAACCTCCACTCCTTGCATTACGCGAGGAAGAGATATCAGGTTAGTAAAATGATATAAGTGAGGACCTCCTGGCATTTTCAGACCATGATCAGTAATGGCAATTGTCTTTAGACCCTTTTCGCTAGCTGCTTCAACGATTTCTTTGATGGTACTGTATCCGTGACCGCTGGCAGTAGTATGAATGTGCAGATCTGCTTCCATTTTCATCATTTCTTCTCACCTCCTTGTAGTTTAGTTTACTCCTGAATTGTTAAATTACATTGAATGAAAAGTAAAAGTATTGTAAATTCGGGTACGTGAAAAAAAGATGCGTGCCCAAATCCAGGTGGATAAGCTCTTTGTGGATACCTTGGATAATTTAGTGGTTAACTAACAACCCCGCAGCCAATGTTTCATGAAAAGAGACGACCATCTCTAGCATTTCCTCTTTGGTTATGTCCTCCAGCACTATCCATTTATACAGTAGGAATTTTTCGGTAGCCAAAATGGAATAGGCAATAGGAGCAACGGGTACAGATTTGAATACGCCTTTTTTTATACCATACTGAATGTTTTTGGAGTAAAAGCTAAGCAATTTATCTTCAAAAGCCTTTAAACATTGATCGATAGGATTACTTGCGCCAGCAACTCGACTATATATGTCGGATAAAGCCTTATTTTGAGCAAAAACTTCCATGGTCAATCGCTTTGTCTCCACGAATCTCTCATAGAAATCCTTTTCTTCCGTATAGTATTCGCTTATACTCGAAATGATTTGATCGGCAAAGTCCTCCAGCAGGGCTTTTAAAATGTCTTCCTTATCAACGAAATAATTATAAAAAGTACCAGTTCCAATTCCTGACCGGACAATAATATCGCGAATTGATGTGCTGAAATAACCCTGCTCAACAAATAGATCTAAAGAACATTTCAATATTTTCTTTCGTCTCTCCTTATTTTGACTTTCTTTTGATATCGGCATTTCGTTTCCTCCGAGTGTACGTTCGTTCACTTATATTTTAGACTGTTCCCTCTCAAAAGTAAATACAGTTGATATTTTATTATTCAGATATTCTTTTCTTCTTGTCACCAGCATCTATGGTCTCTTCGAGCACTGCTTCTATTTCAACCCCGAATATTCCGGCTATGTCTGCGCCTTCCAGAATGCGGCGACTCTTGGCTCCGGATTTACTCAACATGTTTTGGGTTCGGTTTTGAATCGCTTTACTAGTGAGATCGTGGATATTCACCGCCCTCAGGGTAAAAAACAGGGTGGGGTCTTCATCCAACCGGGCTCCAACTCCATATAGGACTGCGGCTACATGTTTACACATCATTGCCCTATCCGGGCAGGAGCAAGTAAAGGATATTTCCCTGGGGGCCGGAAAGAGGCCGCGACCCTGGGCGGTAAACAATTCTGACAGTTCAGGCGGAAATTTCCCGTCGATCAATTCCTGCAAAGAATCGATTTGGCCCTCGCAGGCCAGGCGTATTTCTTCCCACAGCTCGGGCAGCAGGGCTTGGATGGCAACTTCCACTTCATACGGATTTCTGACACTGCCCTGTACCAGAGCTTTGATATGGCCTGGTTGAATCTTCAGATCCAGTACCGCCCCGTTGCGCACATAGCTGCGTCCCCGGCCAATTCGGCTGGAGTAGTCGGAATAGCGTTCCAGATTTTTGTTCCAGGCTTTTCCCCACCAGGTTGAGCTCAGTTGGCTGCCGTTTATTTTAACCGGGAGAAGTTCCCCGGCTCCTTGCCTTTTCAACTGGGCTATGGTCTCCTGGGCCATCTTTTTTCTTACAGCCTTGGGTACATATTCAAGGTAATAGTCGTCATAGCTCATATTATTTCCTCCTGGCTAAATTGTAAGCCGGAAAAGGTCCAGCAATTGCTGGTTGTCCAGTTCGGTAATCCAGGATTCATTCATATCTGGAATGATCTCCTGGGTCATTTGACTCTTTTCTTCAATCATCAAGTCAATTTTCTCTTCTATCGTACCCTTAGTTATAAATTTATGCACTAAAACATTTTTCTGCTGACCGATACGGAAAGCTCTATCCGTAGCCTGATTTTCTACCGCTGGATTCCACCAGCGGTCAAAGTGGATGACATGATTGGCAGCGGTAAGGTTTAAGCCTACTCCGCCTGCTTTGACGGATAATATCATAAAGGGCATATACTCCGGACCCTGAAATTGGGCCACAATATCTTGGCGTTGCGCTACCGGGGTTTGACCATGCAGGATTAGTCCCTCCTGATTAAATATTGTCTGCAGAAAGTCAGCCAGGTGACGGGTAACTTCTCTGAACTGGGTAAATACGATAACCCGTTCCCTTTTGGCATAAATGGTTTCGCATATTTCCCGCAGCCTCTCATATTTGCCGCTTTCTTTGGCCAGGTAGGTATCCTGCCCCAGATACTGGTCGGGATGATTGCAAATCTGTTTGAATTTGACCAGTGAGGCCAAAACCAGTCCTTTTCTTTCTATACCTTCGCTTTTATCCAGCTTTTTTTGCAGATCTTTTACCAGTGCCATATATAGGGCCGCCTGTTTTTTGCTAAGGTTGGCATAGCTTTTCATCTCAATTTTCTCGGGCAGATCAGCTATTATATTCTTATCGCTTTTTAAGCGTCGCAAAATGAACGGTGATACCATTTGTCTCAAACGACCATAACCATCGGGCCGTTCTTTTAAGTTTTTGGCCAACCTGCTGAATTCGCGGGCGTTCCCCAAAAGACCCCGATTGAGAAAATCAAAAATGGACCACAGATCTGCCAGTCGGTTTTCCACCGGAGTTCCGGTCAGGGCTATTCGGCAGCTGGCCTTTAATTGTTTTACCGTTTTCGTTTGTTTGGTGCCGGGATTCTTTATAGCCTGGGCTTCATCCAGGATGACGATATCCCAGGAGACTTCCTGCAGCCATTTGGTTCGGCCCAGCATTCCATAAGTAGTTATGTATATCCCGGGGTTAACCTCTTCGGGTTCTGCCAGGCTGTTTTTGGCCTGAGGATGGATCAACCGATAGTTAAGGCTGGGGGCAAAGCGATTTATTTCCGCTATCCAATTGCCGATAAGGGAGGCGGGTAAAATCAGCAAGACCTTTTCTTCCCGGCTCGAACGCAGGCTGTTTAGCAGGGCAATGACCTGTACCGTTTTGCCCAGTCCCATGTCATCAGCCAGACAAGCACCCAACCCAAGTTTTCTCATTGTATATAACCAGTTTAGGCCTTTTTGTTGGTATTCCCGGAGTATGGCGTGGAAATTCTCCCCGCAATCTACGGACGGGATAGTCTCCGGCCTTTTGAGGCTGGACAGCAAAGTCTCCAGCCATTGGCCGTGGCTGATTTCTATGGTACCTGAATTATCGTTTACCTTTAAGGATTTGGATGGGGCCAGCGACAAACGCATGGCTTCCATTATAGAGATGTCACCCTGGGCGGCCATCTTTTGGGCCTGTTCATAGGCGGCCAGGGTCTCGCGCAGACGGGCGTGATCTACTTCCACCCATTTTCCTTTAATGAAGGCCAGTCCTTCCGATTCCCCCAGAAGCTTTTGCAATTCCTCTTTAGTAAGATTATCACCACCCAAAGATAACTGCACATCGAAATCAACCAGGGCTTCGAAACCCAACAGGGAGGGAGCCTGGCTACCGATATTTATTGAGACCTTGGCGGTTTCGTATTTTTTTCTCCACCAGTTGGGTATCCTGCACAAAACCCCAGCTTCTTCGTATAGAGGTACTTCTCTTAAGAAGGTATAGGCTTCATCAGCATACAAACCCAGGGGGTGGAATATTTCTCCGCTTTCCAGCAGCTCATTTACAAATGGACTCTGCCGAGCGGCTTTGTTTACCGTTGCCAGCAGTGCCAACAGCTTTTGACTGTTTTCTCCGTATTCCACCAAGGCATTTTTCAGGGGCAGATGTTTAGCTGCGCCGGTAGCCGAAGCTTCAGCGGCATAGGTAGCTAAAAAAGCAAAAGGGTAATCATCCCTGTGGCTCTCCACCAAATGGAAGTATACCCGGCCTGCCAGGTGTATATCGGGATTCTTGCTCCAAAAATATTCACTTATGCTGCCCGGATATCCTTTAATTTCCTGGGCATAGGTCTGGTTAAGTTTCTCCCAGGCGCAGGTTAACCAATGCTTGTCAAGATACTCCGCACCGCTTAGATAAGGAGCTTCCTCTAACAAGGTTAGCAGGTCTTGATCATTAAGAATTACTGCCGCTTGCTCGCGCAGCTGCTCCAGACCGGGATTTCTCACCAGATTCTTAATAAAGACAGCTGCCACCTTATACAGGTATTGCATTGACTCGGAGAGATCATGGTTAATCCGGGATGTTCCCAGGGACCACCAGGCGCAATTTCGGTCGGCCAGATACTCAGCATAAAATGTTTCCTGCCATTCCCCGGGAGCCACTGCCTGGCCTTTGGGCAGATATTGCCAATCAAGGGCATATCCTCCGTCAGGTTCGATAACAGCAATTAGGTCCCTTGCCAAATCATTGGTCATTAGTGGATATCCCTCTCATCTATTCTTTATTTATAGGATTATCTATGAGTTTGCTATGAAATATATTTTACTTTACCTGATAATTACTTACCTTTCAATAATGG
>JAAZFJ010000069.1 GCA_012511795.1 Syntrophomonadaceae bacterium | reverse complement strand
CCTTGGTCAAGCCTTTTTCCCTGGGGGGACAGGTATATGACTCTTGAATCAGGTCCTTTTATTTTTTCAATAGCTGCAATGACCACATCCGGCTTTAAAACCATTCCGGCACCGCCGCCATAAGGATAATCATCAACCTGCTGATGTTTGTCCCGGGCAAAATCCCGTATATTTATTAAATTTATGCTAACCAGGCCTTTTTCCATTGCTCGTTTAATAATACTTTCCGCAAAAGGTGAATCAAACATGGCAGGGAAAAGGGTTAAAATATCTAATTGCATTTTTCAACCTTCGTCATCGATTATTCCCGGCAGCAAATCCACTTGCATAATCTTATTTTCCAAGTCCACTTTTTTAATCACTTCTTTGATGGCCGGTATAAGTATTTCTCCATAATAAGGTGATTTTACTGCATATACATCATTGGCGCCTGTTTCCAGGATATCAGTCAATTCGCCTAATAAACCTTTTTTGTCATCGACTACCTGCAACCCTTTTAATTGAAAATGATAATAATAGCCTTCCGGCAGCGGGTAAATCTCATTTTCTTCTATTTGCAACAAGCTTCCCCGGTATTCCTGGGCCTGTTCCTTACTGTCAATGCCGCTGAATTTGACCAAAATAACATCATTATGGACTTTCACCTTTTCCACATTTATAGTAGATACTTGCCCTTTTTTATTTATCTTAACCTGCTTAAGCTGATTGAATCGTTCAGGAAAATCTGTAAGAGGTGTTACTTTGACTTCTCCCTTATAGCCGAAATAACCAACGATTTTTCCTATAGTAATCAGTTCTTCAGACAAAATAACACCTCCGTATTAAAAATTAATAGGGCATAAAGCCCTATTTTACTATGTCGATAATCACTCTTTTGCCTTCTTTGGCTGCAGCTACTTTGCTTAAAACACGAATTGATTTGGCAATCTTGCCCTGTTTACCAATAACCTTCCCCATGTCTTCAGGTGCAACTTTTAATTCTATCACCACTGATTTATTATCTTCAATCTCTTTGACATCCACTTCCTCTGGATTGTCTACCAAAGATTTGGCAATGTATTCAACTAAGTCTTTCATTTCATAATCACTCCCTGCCGGACTTACTTGCGGCTCTCCGTAAATTTTGCCATAATGCCCTGTTTTTGTAACAGAGATTTAGCTGTATCAGAAGGTTTAGCCCCATCTGTCAACCACTTAAGAGCCTTCTCTTCATCGATTTTTATTGTTGCCGGTTCAGTAGCTGGATCATAATAACCGATTTCTTCTATGAATTTGCCGTCTCTGGGAGCCCTGGCATCAGCTACTACTACACGGTAGAAAGGCCTTTTCTTAGCTCCCATTCTTTTTAATCTGATTTTTGTAGCCATTTTAGTCACCTCCTTAACAATGTTTGCTTTTATATATCAATCCATAAGTTCCTCATATGACAGATTATTTTCCAGGCCATATTTAAAACGGAAACTTCATGGGGGGCAAGCCTTTTTTGCCTTTTTTGGCACTCATATCTGATATCTGTTTCATCAGCTTTCTGGATTCCTCAAATTGTTTTAAAAGTCGGTTTACTTCCTGAACTCTGGTGCCGCTGCCGCGGGCTATCCTCTTTTTCCTGCTGCCATTTAGGATAGTAGGATCTCTTCTTTCGTTTACAGTCATGGATTTTATTATTGCTTCTATGTGCAGCAGTTCTTTTTCGTCTATTTCCCCCTGTATACCTTTAAGCTGTTTATTTATCCCCGGAATCATCCCTAGTAAATCTTTAATTGGTCCCATAGACCTTACTTGCTGCATCTGCTCCATAAAGTCTTCCAGGGTAAACTCCTGACTTCGAATTTTCCGTTCCATTTCTTTGGCTTGTTTTTCGTCAAATGTTGCCTGGGCTTTTTCCACCAGACTAAGAATATCACCCATGCCAAGGATTCTTGAAGCCATTCGTTCAGGGAAAAAGGTTTCCAGGGCATCCATCTTTTCGCCAACACCAACGAATTTAATGGGACATCCGGTAACCGCTTTAACTGAAAGTGCAGCTCCGCCGCGAGTATCACCATCTAATTTAGTAAGAATAATACCAGTTAATCCTAGTTGTTCATTAAAGCTTTCGGCAATATTTACAGCATCTTGTCCAGTCATAGCATCTACTACCAAAAGAATTTCTTGAGGATCAACAGTTGATTTAAGCTGGCTCAATTCATCCATCAACTCTTCATTGATATGCAGCCTGCCGGCGGTATCAAGAATGATAACATCCCGGTTATTGGTTTTACCGTATTCTAAAGCTCCCTTGGCAATATTGACCGGATTTCCCTGGCCCATTGAAAAAACCGGAACTCCCACTTGTTCTCCCAAGACCTGAAGCTGCTTAATTGCAGCCGGGCGATAAACATCACAGGCAGCTAAAAGCGGTCGGCGCCCTGATTTAACAAGATTTCGTGCTAACTTTGCTACCGTAGTAGTCTTACCTGCACCTTGCAAGCCAACTGCCATTATTACGGTTGGCGGCTGGGATGAAAACTTCAACTTGTTTTCGGAACCGCCCATCAACTCTGTCATTTCATTGTGAACGATTTTAATAATTTGCTGACCAGGAGTAAGACTTTGCAAGACTTCCTGGCCTACCGCCCGTTCTTTGACTTTATTTATAAAATCTTTCACGACTTTAAAATTAACATCTGCTTCTAAAAGCGCCATACGAACTTCGCGCATTGCAATTTTAATATCTTCTTCGCTTATTTTTCCTTTGCCGCGTAATTTTTTAAAAATATCCTGCAGCCTGTCAGACAAACCTTCAAATGCCATACTAACGCTCCCTTTAAACCAAATCTAACACCTGTCTGATTGTATTCACTGCTTCAGCAAGCTCTTTGCTGCCTGGTTCTTCTGCTCTGTTTAGTAAGTCATAAACAGCTTGTAACTCTTGTTGGGTCCTGGCGAATTTTTCCACTAAATTAAGCCGTTTTTCATAGTCTTCCAATTGGGAAACAGATCGTTTTAATATATCGTATATAGCCTGTCGCGTTATATCAAGTTGTTCCGCGATTTCCGTCAAGGACAAATCATTTTCATAATACAGGCTCATAACTCTTTGTTGTTTTTCCGTCAAAAGCGGTCCATAAAAATCAAGTAATAAAACTATATGATCAATCTTTTCTAACATAATTCTGCTCCTTGTAAAGGACAAATACTTTACATCAATTGCTATTTTACTATCATATTTATTGCATTGTCAAGTTTAATCAATTTTATGCTTTAATAAATAAATATTATAAATTAGAATATAATAACCTTATATCTTTATTTAGCTTTACATATTGAAGGAGTAGATCGTAATGAATGAAAGAATCGCTCTAATTACTGACAGTGGTTGTGATATACCGCAGGATTTGGCCGCCCAGTTGGGTATCAGAGTTTTACCTTTGAAAGTTATCTATCCGGAAGGTGAATATTCTGACCGGGTTGATATTCAACCTGATGAAGTTTATAGAAATATGCCGGAAAAAATACCTACCACATCAATGCCATCACCACAGGAAATTAAAAATTTATTTGAAAAGATCCGCCAGGAAGGTTTTACCCATATTTTAGCAGTTCATCTGTCAAGCAATCTATCCGGTACCTATGACGCTGTTAAAATGGTGGCCAAGGATTTTGAAGATCTTGTTATCAAAACTGTGGATACCAAAACTCTATCCATGGCATCTGGTTGGATGGTTATTGAGGCTGCCCGCAATATAGCTTCCGGACTTACTTTGGAAAAAATAGTGGATAATTTACAGAAGATCAGACCTAAAACAAATGGATTTTATGTTCTGGAAACGCTGGAATACCTCAGACGCGGCGGGCGTATTGGAGCAGTTGCCGGAATGCTGGGTCAGTTTTTACACTTGAAGCCAATCATATCAATTGATGACGATGGTAAATATTTTACCTATTGCAAGGCCAAAGGCAGACGCAAATCAATTGAAAAGCTGGTGCAGATCGTAGAAGAAAAAGTGAAAAACAATCAGATTAGGCTAGCTGTGTTAAATGGCGGGGCAGGTTCTGAATTTGAAGCTTTAGTACAAAGATTAAAAGAAATGCCCAATATAAAAGATTTCGTTGTTTCAGAAATCAGTCCGGCCCTTGGAGTACATACAGGTCCGGGACTCCTGGCTATTTGTATTCAGGAAATATAGTTAAAAATACGATTAATGTAAAAAGAGGCTGAATATTTGTATTCAGTCTCTTTGCTTTTTAAACAAACCTAACTACACAATCAGCCTTTTCGGCAAGAAAGCCGGTGATTTTCCCCTTACCTTCATCTCCCCACTGTGCTCCTGGCAGTACTACTGCTGACATCGAACCGCCTCCTGATTCACCAAAATAACAAGAAAATGCTGGTTAAGAAAAAATGACTGTAAATTATTTTCATATTCAAATAAAATAAATTGTATAAAAAGCAGCAGGTTATTTTTCTATAACCTGCTGCTTTATAATAGTTATTTATACATTGCTTGGATTTCTTCAGCGTATTTTTCAAACACAACCCGGTTCTTTATTTTCAGGGTTGGAGTAAGCATACCATTTGTCTCAGTAAATTTGTGGGGCAGTATGATATACTTTTTGATCCGCTCATATCCGTCCAGGCCGCTGTTGACCTTTTCAATCTCTATATCCACCAGTTCACGGACCATGGGGTGATTAGCCACATCAGGCCCAACTTGAACACAAGTATTCATTCCATTAATATTTTCATATACAAGCTTGCTTTCATCAAATGAAACACCCCTTTCCCGCATTAAATACAGGATGTAATCATAGCCGGGTACGATAATCCCGGTCAAATACTTGCGGTCATTGCCTACAACAATTATTTGTTCCACAACCGGGTTATTGACAAATCTTGATTCAATTCTGGCAGGGGCTACATTTTTTCCGGTATCCAATACGATAATGTATTTTTTCCGGTCCACGATCCTTAAAAACCCCTCATCGTCAAATTCACCAATATCACCAGTTCTGAACCAACCGTCAGGAGTAAAAGATATAGCATCCTCTTCCGGATTTTTATAGTATTTGGTAATAACGCCTATTCCTTTAACCAATATCTCACCATCATCATCCAGTTTTGCTTCTACTCCGGGAACCATTTTAGAAAGCCAGCCTATTTTGGTGGCATTTGGATAACCATGGTTTATTCCGGCTGCAGTTTCTGTCAGACCCCATCCATTTAAAAGCGGGAAATTGATGCTTAAAAAAGCCTCATGTAAATCAGGGGGCAGCATACCTCCGCCTGAATAGGCAACTTTTAATCTTCCACCCAGAATATTGTAATAGACATCAAAGACACTGGCTTTGGCCTTTAGAAAATCTGCTTTTAGATCGTCATCAAGCCCTTCCGTAGGGTCAGCTGTTAAATCAACTGCGCCATTGGGCTTGGTACGATGCTTAAGAACTTTTCTGCCCACTTCCATTGCCCAGTCAAAATTAGCTTTGGCTTCCGGGGTACTGGTAAGGGCTCCTTTTAAGCCATTAAATATTCTATCCCAGAGACGGGGCACCAGCAGAACCCAGGTCGGCTTGATTTCAGCAATATCCTGAAGAAGTGTAGTAGGTTTTTCGGCAAAGCCTATACACCCTCCCACAGCGATCATAGCGAAGTATGAATTATTCCTTTCCCAGATGTGTGATAATGGTAAGAGCGAAAAAGCAGT
>JAAZFJ010000068.1 GCA_012511795.1 Syntrophomonadaceae bacterium | reverse complement strand
GTTTCATTATCAGGAACCTCTACTCCCCGGCCTTCCCAGCAACGGGTCCCGGCAACCAGGGCTTTGTCGCAGCCATCGATGAGGATTACGGTATCACCTGAGCTTACACGAACACATAATTCGTCAAAGGTACTCAAGGTGTCTACTTCTGCCAAAGTCAAAATCGATTCTTTGATGGTTTCCAATAATGAATCAATATTTTTTCTGTCCTCGATACAAATGCCCAGCTTCGGCAAATCAATCAGGAGTGGTTTTAAAATGCTTAACTCCACAATTGATTTGTTTACCAGTCCGTCAAAATAAACCATTACACCTTTGGTTTGAGGTTCAAGGCCAAAGCGGAACTGTTTTAATACTGCATCGGAACAACCGTATAAAAGCAGCTTAAGAGACTCAATATTTTGTTCAAGATCTGCAGATAATGGTTCTTTGCTTAAAACATGTGTGTCTTTTTCCGGTTCGCGTTTTTTTTTGCCGCTGATGTAGCGCATTGTTACCTCCCAGTTCATCAATAAAGCATCGTTTTAGTTTAAGCCTGGGGCAATATATTTATACAAAATTACCCTCAAAGTTGAAATTCAGACTCCTGGCCAGTATTTAGCGGACTGGAATTTGCGGCAGGCTTAATAAGAGCTATGAACAGTACAATAAATGGAATGATTATAAAGGCGGCAAAATAGACCCAGTTGATCAAAAGCAGGGTTACCACACGGAATTCAATGATATTATTGCTCATAATGATCGATAATACCCCGATTATCAGGCTGATGGGAGCAGCCAGAAAACGATATTCCCTGAGTCCGAAAACCTGCTGAGCAGTAAAACAGGCCATAAACCAGGTGATAAATAATACAGCATAAACACCCAGAACCCAGATGCCAACAAAAATAATATCCAGGTGCTGAACAAATTCTCCAATTTGAATCAAACGTACGAAAGCAAAGGTGGGATAAACCAAAAGTCTGGAGAATGGCGCTCCAAAAGTCAAAAGGGTAGCAATCGCAGTCAAACCGATTACGCAGACGGAAGTGGCTACAGCCATAAACAGAATCCGGGAGGCATCCATTTTCTTTTCTATAAAATAGGCAATGGTCAAGACCGGAATGATACGGCTCCATACTGTGCTGGCAGACCAGGTGGCAATACCGAAATTTTTAAAGCTCATATAGCCCAAGGGCATCAGATTTCCCCAGTCAGGATAATTTATGATCGCCGTTACCAAAATAACCAAAGTAAAGGATAATCCGATATAAACAGTTATCTCACAAATCCTGCCCATGGCCGTCAAGCCTGCCCGAAGTGAGACAAAGCTGCCCAGGAGCATCAGACCGGTCAATACACTGATGGGTGTCGCCGGCTGTACATAAATTTCCATAAAATCTACAAAGAGCCTTAAGGCATAACTGCTGACCAGAATAAAGATGCCAATATATATAAAGCCCAGAATTTTACCGGCAATTTTGCCCAGGTGTTCTTCCAGCATTAAAGGAAAAGGCTGACGGCTTTTTTCAATTAGTTTTATATACAGCAAGATAATAAGAATTCCGGGGACAATAGAGGCAAAGGCAGGCAGCCAGGCGTTATTGTCAACCAGATTGATCAGCCTTTTAGGCGCCTGCAAAAAGGCAATAGGAGAGGTCATAACGACCATCATACAATATAGCTGAATTTTGCTGATTTTTTCCATAAGTTCTCCATTGAAAGTCGTTTAGATTTATTTTTACCACAAAAAGTCTTTCTATCCGATTTGAGGATAATAAATATAACAGGAAGTTTTTATAAAAATTAATGGTCAGTATAGATTTGTGATAATTTTTACAAGCCTTAATGGTAAAAAGTGAATAAAAGGGTATTTTGAGTTATATACTATCACTGAGAAACAAAACAAAAAAACAAATAACTATGAAGATAAAAAAGGAGGGATGAATAATTGAAAGCAACAGGAATAGTCCGCCGGATAGATGACTTGGGAAGAGTAGTAATACCCAAGGAAATTCGCAGAACATTACGCATTCGCGAGGGTGACCCTCTAGAAATTTTCGTCGATCGTGAAGGTGAAGTAATATTAAAGAAATATTCTCCCATAGGTGAACTGGGGGATTTTGCTAAAGAATATGCGGATTCATTACACGAGACAATTGGTCACATAGCCATGATTGCTGATCGGGATGTTATCATTGCTCTGGCCGGTGCCAATAAACGTGAATTTTTAGGCAAGCAGGTAGGCAAAGCCGTTGAACGGGCTATCGATGAAAGAAACACCCTGGTTATGAATGAAATACCTGCCAGTGATGATGAAAATATGCATATTATACAGAATGAAGACAGGGAATACACCATTAAAGCGCAAGTGATTGCCCCCATTATCACTCAGGGCGATCCAATTGGAGCAGTTATTATTGTTAGTAAAGAAGAAGGAGTTAAATTAGGCGACATGGAAATTAAGCTGGCTGAAACAGCAGCTGGATTTCTTGGTAAACAGATGGAACAATAAATTATTTTTAATGAAGCGGTCTTATCAGGGTAAGATCGCTTTTTCTGTTATACTATCAAAGTATACGTTTATCAAGGATGATAGTATAAGTGCAACCGCGGTTCCGCCGTCGCCAAAGGCTTGTCGCAAACCGGGTTTTCTTTATATTTCAAGTGCAATGGGGAAGTGGTATAATATACCTCACGAGAATTTGGGGAGGCTAATATGAATCAAAAGAAAAATTTCCTCCAGGGAGCCGTAATTCTCAGTATCGCTGGTATCCTGAGTAAAATTATGGGAGCTTTATACCGTATTCCCCTGGCCAGGTTAATAGGTGACCAAGGAATGGGCTTGTACCAGATGGCCTATCCAATCTATACTACTATACTTGCCCTGGCTACGGCAGGTGTACCGGTGGCCATTTCTGTTCTGGTGTCACGCAAAGAAACACAAGGGTTGACCGGAGACAGCAAAAAGTTGTTCAGGGTGTCTCTGGCGGTACTTTTTGTGGTTGGCATTATTTTATCTATTGTTGTTATGCAATCAGCGCATTTTATTGCCAATTCAATTTTAAAACAGCCATTGGCTTATTATCCTATTTTAGCTGTTGCCCCGGCAATTTTTTTTGCGGGGCTGATGTCGGTTTTCCGTGGTTATTTTCAGGGCAAACAGTCCATGATGCCAACTGCTGTATCCCAGGTGATCGAACAGTTATTTCGTGTTACGGCAGTTCTCATTTTAGCTGTGATGCTTTTTCCCCGGGGCTTGGAATATGCTGCAGCAGGAGCCACCTTCGGGGCTGTAGTTGGTGGCTTGGTAGGTTTGATCGTACTTTGTATTTACTATTTATGGTTCAGAAAAACCGAACGCCCTGGACAGAGTTTAATTTATTCGGGAGCCAATTCGGCAGAGCTGGCCAAAGAAATGGTACGCCTGGCGGTGCCAGTTTCCCTCGGGGCAGTTGTCCTGCCTTTAGTGCAGATGCTGGATGCGGTTATCGTACCTGGACGTTTAATGTCAATCGGTTATTCTACTGCTGAAGCTACCGCTTTATACGGACAGCTTTCGGGTATGGCTGCAGTCTTGATCAGTTTGCCCACTATATTTACAATATCGATTTCAACCAGTCTGGTACCCGCAGTTGCTGAAGCATTTGCCAAGAGAGATAAGCAAACACTCAATGAAAGACTCAACTATGCTTTCAGGGCTGGAATGATCATTGCCCTGCCTTGTGCAGCAGGATTATTTATCCTGGCAACCCAGATATCAGATTTGCTTTATGCAGCTCCTGAAGCTGGCATCCCCCTGGAGCCACTGGCCTTTTCCTGTATAACATTGGCTGCATTTCAGCTTTCCAGTGCCGGATTACAGGGTATGGGCCGCCCGGAGATTGCCATGAAAAATCTGCTGGTGACTGGAATATTAAAAGTCATATTCAATTATACACTTACTGGAGTACCGGCATTAAACGTGCAAGGAGCAGCAATTGGAACGGTGCTGGCATTTCTGGTAGGTTCCCTATTAAATCTTTATTATTTACGTAAGATTAGTGGTATAAGTTATGAAATTGGCCGGTTATTGAAAATAACAGCAGTCACCATTTTAATGGCTTTATCAGTAATATATTCCTACCAGTTCTGTGTAGGCATGGATATCAGGTCACACATGTCTACCGTAATAGCAATTCTTGTCGGGGTAGGAGTCTATGGTTTGCTGCTCTTGCTGTTCCGTGAACTGGATATGAACATGATCAAAGGTCTTATGGGTAAAAATGATTAGATAATAGCAATCAAATTGGGAGGAAAGCAATGAAAACAAAGGGTGATGAAATAAAACAACTATTACAGATTATGGACAAGCTGCTGGGAGAAGACGGCTGTCCCTGGGATCGTGAACAAAACCATCATACCTTGGCCAGATATTTACTGGAGGAAACCTATGAAGTGATGGAAGCGATAAAAAATGAAAATATGGAAGAACTTAAGAAAGAGCTTGGTGATGTTCTTTTGCAGGTAGTTTTTCATGCCGCTTTAGCTGAACGGGAAGGTTTATTTACTTTTGGAGACGTGGCTGAAAGTATCAGCCAAAAGATGATCAGCAGACATCCTCATGTATTTGCGGCACTGAGCTTAAGTACCAGTGATGATGTTATGTCTCATTGGGAAGGTTTTAAGAAGCAGGAAGGCAAGAAAAATCTTCTGGAAGGGATCCCCAAACAGCTGCCGGCTTTGATGCGGGCTGAAAAAATGCAGGCCAAAGCGTCCAGAGTCGGTTTTGACTGGCCTGATGTAGAGGGGGCGTTGGAAAAACTTTCTGAAGAAGTCACCGAACTTGCTCAAGCCAGCCTTAAGGAAGATATGGAAGCGGAGATGGGAGATGTTTTTTTTGCGCTGGTAAATGTTGCACGACTTAAAGGCATAGATCCCGAAGCTGCCTTACAAGGTTCAAATGATAAATTTTTACGCCGTTTCGAATACATAGAAGAAAAAGTTAAAGAAAAGGGGAAAGACTTTTCAGATTTTAATTTAGAGCAGCTTGATGAAATGTGGGACGAAGCGAAAGCTAATGGATTATAAAGGTTCTAAAAGAAGTTTTTCTTTAAAAGAAGGATTCGAAAGAAATACAGAGAATATGCCTTATAAAGCATTTAGATAGGAGGGGATGTATTTGAACAAAACAGATCTAGTGGGACAGGTGGCAGTTAAGACTGGAATGACAAAAAAAGATGTGGAAAAAGTTGTGAATGCATTTTTTGGTACGGTAGAAGGCACTCTGAAGGATGGGAACAAAGTACAATTAGTTGGTTTTGGGACTTTTGAGGTGCGGGAGAGAAGGGCCAGAAAAGGAAGAAATCCTCAAACCGGCCAGGAAATCAATATACCGGCAACAAAAGTACCAGCCTTTAAAGCAGGGAAAGCTTTAAAAAACTCAGTAGTATAACATGCGCCTGGACAAGTTTTTGAAAACAGCGCGGATCATAAAACGCCGTACGGTAGCCAAGGATTTTGCCCTCAGTGAAAGAATTATGGTAAATGGAAAAATAGCCAAACCTTCTACCTTGGTTAAAGCGGGAGATATTGTAAAAATGAAAATTGGAGACCGGGAGCTAGTCTTTGAAATACTTGCCATAAAAGAAAATATAAAGACAACGGAAGCCAAGGATCTATATCGCATAATTGATTAATCGCCTTTTTATAAGGCGATTTTTTTGCATATGTATATAAATAAATACTGGCATAATATCACCTGCCTTCCGCATATTTTTATTAAGGAATGGTATAACAAGCGAAAGCTTTTATACGATACTTAAACCGCAAGGAGGAAAGCTAATGAATGAGCATATCATGAAACTTAGTAACCGGGAAGCTCTGGAATTAACAGGAGTAAATAATGTGAATCTGTTCGATGAAGGAGAAGTAATACTGGAAACTCAGTTGGGACATTTATTAATAAAAGGACAGGATCTTCATATTACCATGCTATCGTTGGAAGAAGGTAAAGTTTCACTGGAAGGAATGATCAATATCCTTGAGTATAAAGCTGCCGGGACAGATATCAAGGCAAAAGGCAAAAACATTCTGACCCGTTTATTAAAATAGTAAAAAAGAACAGGAGGGAATATATTGAACGGGCTATTTTCCCAATTGCAGACCTTTATCTTGACCGGCCTGTTAGGAATAATAGCTGGATTAATATTTCATTACTATCAGTTGACAGTTAGAAAAGCCAGGTTAAGTAGATATTTTCTTTATATCTTAGATATTATCCTGTGGATTTTTATGTTGACACTTGTTTTTTCAGTTATGTTGTTGATAAATCAAGGGGAAATTAGATTTTTTATTTTATTGACTTTATTGGCAGGGATCATTGTCTACTTTCGTTTTTTTTCCTCCCGGTTTGCCAATCTTGTTTCTAAAGGAGCATCTGGAACGGTACTGATCGTGGCCTCTCTTTCCAGGTTATTGAGTCCCCCGCTTGTTTGGCTGAAAAAGCTCCTTAAAAAAATCAAAAAGAACCCGCCTCCTCCTCCCGAAGAATAAGAGATTATAAAAAAGTATTTTTATTTCTGCAGGAATAAAAAAAAAGGCAGCGAATATAGGAGTATAATATTTTTGTCCACAATTTGTGGATAACCTGTGGATAGGCTGTAGCAAAATATGAAGATAGAAATAAGAGGAGCCGAAAAACTTAGTTTTCGCGAAAGACAAGTCGTAGTTTTAAAAGAAACTGGCAAAACCACCGATGAAATCTGTCGTACTTTAAATATTAGTTCCAGTACTGTAGCTACATTATATAATCGTGCCCGTACCAAAGGTTATGAAGTCGTTATCATTATTCCTGGCGATGTTTTAGGATTACTTGATGAGGAGGGGAATGATGAACAAACAGAAATCTAATCGCAGCCCGGGAAAAATTTTTGTATTGGTTATAGTAGGATTGGTATTGGTGTTGAGCATTTTTCCCCGGGGCAAGACGATTTATGAGTTAAGTTTGCGCAAGGATGAATTGCTGCAAAAACAGCAGGAAGTTGAAATGCAGAATAAAGAGTTGAGTAATAAACTGCAAAATATTGAAGAACCGGAGCAAATTGAAAGAATAGCCCGGGAGAAACTGGGAATGATTAAACCCGGGGAAAGGTACATAATACCAAGCCTGGAGGAATAATTTATTCTGGGGAGGCAGTAAGGTTTCGGTTGACTCTTAACTGCGCATCTACTAGAATTAGCTTAGAACATATTTAGGGGGAGCTTTTTTTTCATGCCTACGGAACAAACAAATATTGAGCCTGGAAAGATTCTGGGAGGAAAAGTACAAGGCATTACTACTTTTGGAGCCTTTATTGAACTTCCTGATGGAGAAGTGGGATTAGTGCATATCTCGGAAATAGCCGATACTTACGTAAAGGACATTAAAGATTTCATTCGTGAGGGGGATATAGTACAGGTCAAAGTTCTTAGTGTAGCCGGCAAAAAAATTGGTTTATCCATTAAGCAAGCCGCTCCTCCCAAAGAGGAAAAACCTAAAACAGCAGCACCGATGCCTCGTCAACAACCTGGCAATTTTCAACGCAGGGACTCAGGAGGCAGACACGGAGCCAGTACACCAGCAACATTGGATGATAAAATTGCCAAGTTCTTAAAGGAAAGCGACGAGCGGATGCAGCCGCTTAAAAACCGACTGGAACCTAAAAAACGCCGTTCTAATTAATATTAAGATGCAAATAAAGCACTTCTCCGGGAGTGCTTTTTTAATCATCATAAAATACTAAAAGAGGGATCATGATGAATTATGCTGCCATTGACTTGGGAACGAACTCCTGCCGTTTGTTAATTGCCGATTTTATTGCCGGAAGGCTGGAAAATGTCTGCCGGCTTACCAGAAGCAATCGTCTTGGAGAAGGGCTTTATGCCAGCAATGAAATTGGCGAACCAGCAATGCAAAGAACGGTGAATTGCCTTGAAGAGTTTAAATCGATCATGGCTATGCAGAAAGTTGAAAATTTCCTTACAATAGCTACCAGTGCTGTCCGGGAAGCCAAAAACCGGGAGCAATTCATACAGTTTTTAAAGAATAATTGTGCCATCATACCTGAAGTGATAAGCGGAGAGAAAGAGGCTCAGCTCAGCTATTTAGGAGTAATGAAAGACTGGCGTGAGGGAAATTCCCCTATTGTAGTTGATCTAGGCGGCGGCAGTACGGAAATAATCTGGCAGGAAGGAAAGATACTCAGTATTTCGTTGCCAGTGGGAGCAGTCAGGGCCACTGAAAGACTTATGAGTGCTGGAGATGTAGCAGAAGTTATTTCTGCTGTCAGCGGATATAAAGATCAACTGGCAAAATACCCTTTGGTTATGGTTGGCGGCACTATAACTTCTTTAGTAGCTATTAAATTAGCTCTGGAAATTTACGATGCTCAAAAAGTACACGGACAAAAACTCACCCGCAGTGAAATTAATGATATTTATAACCTCTTGTGTAAGATGCCCTTGCGTTTACGAAAAAGACTGCCTGGTCTGCAGCCAGAAAGAGCGGATATCATTGTGAAAGGAACGCTGATCGTCCTTCTGATAATGGAATTTATGGGGAAAGAAGAGATCACTGTCAGCGAAAACGATATATTAGACGGGGTTATCTGGGAATTATGCAATCG
>JAAZFJ010000067.1 GCA_012511795.1 Syntrophomonadaceae bacterium | reverse complement strand
TTATTCTCTTTGTCATATGAACTATTTGCACAATGTTCAATCACTTTTTAATAAACGGATAAATTGGCACTTTATCATCACTGACACTTACATAGGTTTCTGGTACTTCTCCAATAATAATTGTCTCTGCTAAAGGTATTGTAGTGGATACATTTATTTCTTCATTTAAAAAAGGTACTGCAATTTTTACTTTACTGCTGATATTAAAATAAATTAAATGACGGGTCTGATTTATTCCTGCTTCTTCAAATTTATTTAATACATCAACATATACCTGCCCTACTGTAATTATTCTTGCCTTCATTAAGGGACCATACCCTGCCAATATTTTCGAACCGGTAATCTGTCCTAAAGGAATTTCAATATTTTCTGCTGACAGGTTATCCAGGGATTTGGCTACTTCAAATGAGGTAGCAGCCATCATCCTGTTTAATACAATGGTATTCGGCTGAATAAGTACGATCCTGTCTTCTTTATCTTTATGGATATCCACAATATCCTGGTATTTGATCTGTGAGACAATTTCCTGGTTTACTACAGTATTAATATCCTGAACTACTGTTGTTTGTGCCTTAGCTTTTGCTATTTCTATAATACTGGCATTTAATTTATAATCTATAATTAAAAAAATGCAAATGATAATAAAAATAAGGGTGATCAATAAATATGGATAATAGTTAATTCTGCGACGAAACACCTATACCACCTCCGCACTGTATTATATGAAAAGTAGTACTATTTGGTGACTACTTTTCATATATGAAACAGTTGATGGCAGTACAGACTATCTTTACAGCAATAAATTAAGTAAAATATACATGATTTGAAAAGGAGTGATATATTTGTCTGCTATAAGAGTGCGTTTTGCTCCGAGCCCAACTGGAGAATTACATATCGGCGGTGCCCATACTGCATTATTCAACTGGTTGTTTGCCAGAAACAATAAAGGATCCCTGGTACTTCGCCTTGAAGATACGGATAGTAACCGCTCACAGGAAAGTTTTACAACAGGTATAATAGACAGCCTGCATTGGCTGGGAATAGACTGGGATGAAGGCCCGGAGCAAGAAGGTCTTTATGGACCTTACCGGCAAAGTGAACGTCTGCCTGTTTATCAAAAATTCATTAATCAATTACTGGCAACTGGCCATGCTTATTACTGTTTCTGTTCAGCAGAAGAACTATCCAGAGAAAAGCAGGCAGCTCAAAGTGAAAAGCGGGATTATCATTATTCCGGCCGCTGTAAAAGCTTAACATCCGAAGAAATCAATTCTTATATGGCCCAAGGGTTACGGCCAGTGGTCAGAATAAAATCCCCTGAAAGCGGTATCACAATCGTTCATGATTTGATAAGAGGCCAGGTTAAATTTGATAACAGTTTGATGGATGATTTTATTATTGTAAAAGCTGATGGCTGGCCAACCTATAATCTGGCGGTGGTAATTGACGACCATACCATGAAGATCAGTCATATCATAAGGGCAGAAGAGCACCTTTCCAATACCCCTAAGCAAATTATTCTTTATCAGGCACTGGGATTTGATATTCCGCAGTTTGCGCATGTATCAATGATCCTGGCCCCGGATCGAAAAAAACTGTCTAAAAGGCATGGTGCTACACCCATCAGGGAATTACGCGAAGAGGGTTATTTACCTGAAGCTCTTCTCACTTATCTTGCACAGCTGGGGTCAGCGGGAAATGATGATGTGCTGTTAACCATTGAAGAAATGATTGCTGATTTTTCCCTGGAAAGTGTGTCCCGATCGCCTGCTGTATATGATATAGATAAACTTAACTGGATAAACAATCAATATATAAGCCTGTTGAGTACTGAAAGAATAATCAATGATCTGTCTGATGACCCGCAGATCAAAGAATGGATCAGCAATAATGGACAAGAATACCTGTTTAAAGTGGTTGCCCTTGTAAAAAGCCGGGCAAAAACTTTGCAAGATATTATTCCCATGGCAGATTACTTTTTTAATGATGTTTTTGCATATGATGCCAAAGGTTCAGAAAAATATTTCAAATCTGCTGCTGCAGATTTTCTATATGAAGTTATGCTTTTATGTGAATCGGCGCAGCCTTTTTCAGCCAAAGAGATCGAGGCTCAAATAAGATCATTGGCCGAAAAATATGAAATAAAGGCAGCTTTAATCATTCATCCCACCCGTTTGGCATTAACCGGAAGAACGGCCACACCAGGGTTGTTTGAAATTATGGAACTGCTGGGTAAAGAAAGATGTACGGTAAGACTAAAACGGGCAATTGAATTTATAAAAAATCTTGATATTTAAGTCTTTGACAATAACACGCCCCTGTATTATAATGGTTATCGCGCATATAAAAAGTTTGTAATGCCGGTTGGTGTAGTGGTAGCACGACTGACTCTGGATCAGTTCGCCAGGGTTCGAATCCTTGACCGGCAGCCAATTGGCCCCATCGTCTAGAGGCCTAGGATGCCGCCCTCTCACGGCGGAGACAGGGGTTCGAATCCCCTTGGGGCTACCAGTGACTTGAAAAAACCCTCAATAGAGGGCTTTTTTTATTTATATCGATACTTAGGCAAATCATCTGACTGAATTTTTTCAGATATTTATGATAGATATATATAAATAAAGAAGCACCTGATTAAAGATGCTTCTTTTATTTTATAGCAAAGTTGTTTAATTTTTTGGACTACAAAACATACCCGGGTTTACAGCAAGCAATCTTCAGCAATATCGATGGCGCTAGTATCTGCAACTTTCATTGCTCTTTCAAAGCCGAAGACTTCAGGTACTACGTTCATGATATAGAATTTGGAACTGGCAATCTTGCCTTTAAAGAAATTAGCATCATAATGATCTTCACCAAGTTC
>JAAZFJ010000066.1 GCA_012511795.1 Syntrophomonadaceae bacterium | reverse complement strand
TGATCCTCAATAGAGTCCAAGGCAGAGAAGAAATTGCCAGTACTTTTATTGGCTTTTCTTTTATATCCCTGATGAACTACTTTTGGACTCTGGCCCCCTTTCAGAATCGGGAAATGCTTTATCCCATAGGAGGTCAGGGGTTAAGGCCGAAAATCAGTTTAGGAAACTACTTTAATAATATCTTGGACAACTTATGGGTCATCAAGATGGGTGGTATTGAAATACCTCTCGGCTTGATAGCCTTTTTTGCGCTGATTTGTGTTTTCTTATACTTTTATTTTCGTACCAGAATCGGTCGAGCCATCCTGGCGGTGGGAGAAAACGAAGCTTTTTCAAAACTGTCCGGTATAAATATAGCCCAAATACGCTTGAATGCCATCATTATTTCTACCGTCATCGCGGGTTTTGGTATATGTGTTTATGCTCAAAGCTACGGGTTCATCCAGCTTTACGATGAGCCGCTTTCCATGGCGTTTCCCGCTATTTCCGCAATCTTAATAGGCGGAAGCACTGGAAAAAGAACTTTTGTGTTCCAGGCTATACTGGGAACTTACCTGCTACAGTCCATATATCTCTTAACTGTGCCGATAGCCAACGATATACTTATACCCGAGTTAACCGAAATTCTAAGGACGTTTATTACTTACGGCATTATATTATATGCTTTGTTGATACGGGAAAAACGGAGGAGCGGCTATTGAGTTTAAGAAAGCAACCAGTCACATTTATAAATAGTGAATACCTGACTCCCGCCGTATTTATTATACTTTCATTATTAGCCTGGCAATTCTCTGGTCTTAGCGGTAGTTTTGTCCTTAATCAGGTAATAACGCGATTTATTAGAGATGGGATATTGGTATTATCACTGATCATTCCAGTAGTGGCCGGTATGGGCCTTAATTTTGCCATTACTGTGGGAGCCATGGCCGCTCAAACAGCATTATTGGTCACCATCGCCTATCAGGTAGGGGATAGCCAAGGAATCTTGCTAATACTTATCATAGGGATAATTTTATCAGTTTTATCGGGATATGTGATCGGTCGTATATTGAATAGGGTCAAAGGCAAAGAAATGATCACCACCATCATTATTGGTTTTTTCATTAACAGCATATATCAGCTCATTTTCTTGGTTGGTTTTGGAACAGTTATTCCGGTTAAAAACCAAGAAATAATTCTTACCCGGGGTATAGGGGTGAGAAATACCGTTGATATGGGCATGTATCGCAATACTATCGATCAGCTCTGGCTTTTTAAAATAGGGGAAATAGAAATACCTTTGTTTATGATATTGATGGTGCTCCTGGTTGCCGGCATTATTTCCTATATTTTAAACACCCGTTTCGGACAGCAGGTTAAAGCGGTAGGTGGCGATACTGAAGCAAGTGCGGTGCTTGGCATTGATGTGAACCTGATCAGAATAAAAGTAATTATAATATCTACTCTACTGGCTGCTTTAGGCCAGTTGGTGTACCTGCAGAACATAGGCATGTTTGATGTTTATACAGCCCATATGAATGCTGGAGTTATTTCTTGCGCGGCCCTTTTAGCAGGCGGGGCGACTATTACAAGTGCTAAAATAAGGCATGCACTTCTGGGGATCTTCCTTTTTCATACCCTTTTTATTGTCTCACCCCAGGCCGGGCAGAATTTGTTCAACAATGCTGCATTGGGCGAGTATTTCCGCAGCTTTATAGCCTACGGAACTATCGCTTTCGCTTTAATTATCAATGTGAAAAATGAGAACAAACAGTATCCTGGTTAATTTAAATATGTGGGGAACGATCCCAGTGTCGATCCGAATCAGTGATAGTTATTATATAAATTTGCCGCAACGCAAATTAGGCTCCTTTTACTTTTAACACCTGTCCGTCCTACTCCGAGGGCGGACTATTTTCATATTTGACGATTTTGCCTCCAACAACAAATCGCCAAGACTACCAGCCGCAAAAGTTGAAGAACTGCATGATACCGAATATAATGTGAGTGCATTATATGACGCTTGAGGCAGCCCTATCAGCCTGATTGCGACAAAAGCAGGTTTTGACAATCGGGCAGGTAAACACTGCTACAACAACGGGAAGAGGCTGGAGGGACGTTGGAGTTGGATCTGCCGGAAGATAAAAAACGAATTCTGTTAGAAGTGCAACAGGGAAACGGCTTAACACCGCTGCAAAAGTCTTCTGAATGTTTCCCCAATATGCTATCTTGGTTTCAACAAGAATAATAGCTGTAGTTTGAGTTGATTAAGGAGTTATTACATATGAACCCTAGTAAATTGCACCTATTCATTATAGCGATCCTCCTCATGGTATTGCCTTTGCTGGGAGGGTGTTCTGCCGGAGTTTCAGAACAGAGCCCTAGGGCGGTGGAAGGGGTTCTTGACCTGACCGAATGGCAACCAGACACTGGAGTGGTCAAGTTAGATGGACAATGGAGTTTTTACTGGGATCAACTGCTGGATCCGCAGGAACTAAGTGACCACAAGCCGACCTCTGCCTACATAGATCTGCCAGGTTCTTGGAACGGATACCAAATTAACGGTAGTAAATTACCTGGAGATGGATATGCTACTTATCGGTTGATAATAAAAACCGATACTAACGACAGATGGGGGTTAAAAATCCCCCGGATATTTACCGCTTATAATCTGTGGGTAAATAATGAACTTATAGCTGCAGCGGGAACGATCGGAACCAATCGGTCTGATGTGACTCCTCAGTACCTTCCCCAAGTAGCCTTGTTTGAAGTCCAGCCAGGTGAAAATGAAATAGTAATTCAAGTTGCTAACTTTTATCATCGTAGTGGCGGTGTTCTGGAAAGCCTTATCCTGGGTAGCGAGGAGCAAATTCTGAGCTTAAGATACAAAAGTATAGCTTATGAGCTCTTTCTGTTTGGCAGCTTGCTGATTATAGGCTTATATCATCTGGCGTTGTTTATCTTTAGAAAAAAAGACTACGCTGCTCTTTACTTCTGTTTGTACTGTTTATTGATAGCTATAAGGACTTTGTTAGTTGGGGAAAGATTCTTTATTTTCCTCTATCCGGGTTTCAGCTGGGAAATGGCACATAAAATGCAAACCATGACTTTTTATTTAGGGGTACCTATACTAGTTATGTTCTTTAAGTCGATATTCCCTTCTCATTTTTCCACCCGGTTGTTGCGAATAGTGCAAGTGGTTGGATTTAGCTTTGCAGCTGTCGTCCTTTTAACGCCCGCTCGCATTTTTTCGGTTATAAACCCGATCTATCAGTTGTTCGTTATAGTGGTGAT
>JAAZFJ010000065.1 GCA_012511795.1 Syntrophomonadaceae bacterium | reverse complement strand
GGGAAAAACTTCTGCAGGTTTTCAGGTATTTGAAATTCATTCGCTGATTCGGTTTTTTGCGAAATACTGTATTCAGTTATTTTAAGCCAACTTTCAGCTTCAGGGGAAGGAAGGCCTGTCTGGTTTAACATATCAACTGTCATTGCCGCAGTTTGCTCTGCCCGTATAATTAATCCTGACAGCAAAAGCAGAATGAGCATTATATCTAGGGCCAGAAAAATACCCAAGATGCGGAAAAACAATTTAAGATTGAGTTTCCATACAATAGAAAATTTTATTTTATCGCTGAAACGGTTGCGTGTATTGTCAGAAGTATGGTCATTCATCTTTGATCACATATCCTACTCCTCTTACGGTATGAATCAGTTTAATATTAAAAACCTCATCAATTTTTCCCCGCAGAAAGCGTACATAGACATCAACCACGTTTGTATCACCTGCATAGTCATAATCCCAGACATTCTCCAGAAGAGTTTCCCGGGATACCACCAAACCTTTATTTTTCAGCAAAAAGTGCAGCAGGTCGAATTCGCGTTTAGTAAGCTCAACTGCCTGGTCCATAAAAGTAACAGTATGGCGGCTAGTATCCAGGAGCAGGCCGGAAGCAGACAACACCTCGGATGGTTCTGCTTTGACCAGTCTCAGGGCAGTGCGGATCCGCGCCAGGAGCTCTTCAATGGCAAAAGGTTTGGTAATGTAATCATTGGCTCCGCTGTCCAATCCGGAAACCTTATCTATTACACTGTCCCGTGCTGTCAGCATAATCACAGGAACAGAGGAAGTGCGGCGAATTCTGCGTAATACTTCCATCCCGCTCATCTGTGGCAGCATAACATCCAGCAAAATAAGGTCGAACTCGCTGGCTTCAGCGAGTTCAAGACCTGTCCTGCCATCGAAAGCTTTAGTAACTGAATAACCTTCGTAAGAAAGCTCAAGCTCAATAAACCGGGCTATTTTTTCTTCATCTTCGATAATCAGTATTTTCAAACTCATAATAAACCTGCTGATTAAATCTATTTACATATTGTTAATTGACTTTTTAAGGTTATCTGCAGCTTCTGCTGCACTATTCATAGCATCGTTTATGGTATCGCTTTTAAAATCAGGCCCCACAAAGCGATAACGCAGATCGAAGAATAAGCCGATAATCATCAGTGGAATTGTGACCCAAAAGGCAAATATTGTAAGCAAAGCCAGTACGGTTACAGGAAAAGATGCTTTGACTTCCATGTCTTTGAATACTTCAAATGAATTGATGTTGCCTTTGTGAATAATTTTCAGGCAGAACTTCCACACCTTTTTAACGAAAGAGCCGAAGGAGTTTTCAGCTTTATTATTATAATAATGGTTTTCCTGGGAATTGGTTTTTGGCGGCACTTCTTTAGATTCGGCAGCTTTTTCGCTGCTGAAATAACCGGCTCCGTTGGGGGCCTGTATCTTGCCCTGTTTCTCCAGACTAATAACAGCTTCCAGCAGATCTCCATCGACTGCATCAAGAACAGCCTTGGCTTCTTCGTAGCTTATGTTGGCCATGGCGCAAATTTTTTCTACATTTTCTAAGGTTGTCATGTGAATTCCTCCTTGTTTTTGTTAGTATTCAACAGCTGTTTCGGTTTTAAAACCAATTGATTATGTATAAATACTAACCTTAAAAACTTAAAGGAAAATTTGCATAATATTAAAATTAGATTAAAATTTCTTTAAACCAGTTTTATTATAACTGCTTAGATAAAATAAGTATACGCGGCCTATGATTTGAGATAATATGATTTGAAAAACCAGCAAGTTCTGAGCCTTATAACTGTCATTATCAGGATAAGAAAGATCAGATATAATTAGAAGTAAAAGGAAGCTGCTTATGTTCAGTAACTTATATATCAGTGATATAACATTTAAAGAGGATATTAGTGATAGCAAAGGCTATATCACCAGTATACCTTTCGTCAAAACCATGTCTGCCATTAAGCTTAGAAAACCGGTAACCTTTTTTGTGGGAGAAAATGGTACAGGCAAGTCTACTTTATTGGAGGCCATCGCCATATCTGCAGGTTTCAATGCGGAAGGCGGAAGCCGCAATTTCAATTTTTCCACTTACAGTTCCCACTCGGATCTGTACAAATATATTCGGCTCTCCAAAGGGATAAAAAAGCCTAAAGACGGATATTTTCTGCGAGCGGAAAGTTTTTATAATGTGGCCAGTCAGATAGAAAAATTGGACAGTCAGGGCGGCGGGCCTGCTATTAAGGATTCCTACGGCGGTAAATCGTTACATGAACAATCCCACGGGGAAAGTTTCCTATCCCTGGTGCTTAACAGGTTAGGGGGAAACGGGTTATATATTTTTGATGAACCTGAGGCAGCTTTATCACCATCAAGACAGCTTACCCTGCTTGCTCAAATTAATCATCTGGTATTAAAAAATTCACAATTTATTATTGCCACACACTCGCCGATCATAATGACCTATCCCAATGCAGAAATATTTTTACTGGATGAAAAGGGAATCAGGCCAGTATCTTATGAGCAAACGGAACACTATATATTAACCAGGCAATTTCTTAATAACCCCCGGCAAATGATGAAATATCTGTTTGAAGATTAGCTTTTCAATCACTTTTCTTTAACGGTTTTTTGATTATTAATTTAAAATGTAAGGTTTTGGGGCTAATTATACTACTATAGATAACAATAAATAAAGGGGTATTTCTATGAAGAAAACCATATTACTACTGGTTTTGATAATGTTGACAGCAATATTGGCGGCAGGATGCCAATCCGCAAAAGATAATAATGATCCGCAAAATCAGCAGTCAGCTAACCACCAATCAGATAACCAGCAATCTGCTGATCAAAAAGTTACTGTGGCGGGAATTTACCTGGGAGAAAGTACGGAAGCTGTCAAGGAAAAACTCGGTGAAAATTATACCAGTGAATCTATGGGAAATGACTGGTTTGGAGAACAGACTTCCCGCTGGAATTATGGTGAGAACCTTGAGGTTATAGTGGGCGAAGAAACCAATTCTGTTTTGCAGATCAATTTATATAGTGATGCTTTCACTGCAGCAAACGGAGAAAAGACAGGTGTTACAGCTGGAAAAGTACTACCGGCTTATCTGGATAAATATCCACTGGCCAAAGATCATTTCGAAGGCAAAGAGATTCCCGGGTGGTTTGTAGTTGATGAAGGAGTATGGCTGATATTTAATTTCAAAGATGATGATACTATGGTCAACCAGGAAATTGCTGATGACGAAACAGTCCAATCGATCCACCTGGTTTATGAAAAGTTTATGCACTGATAAAGTGTAAATTTTAGATAGAGTATTAATCTAAAGGGGAATTAAGACATGAAAAGAGGAAGTGTGAAGGAAAAACTTCTTGTTATTGGCATAAGTATTTTACTGGCTTTTAGTCTTACTGCCTGTCAAAGCAATGAAAGCAGTAATGGAAATAAAGATAATGGTAATACACCTGCGGTAAAAAACGATGAGAATAACAAGGATGTTCAAAAGGTAGAAATAGAACTTGAATTCACAGAAGAAGGGATCATCAAACCGAAAATTGCAGAAAAGATCATAAAAGAAACATCAGATCAACTGATCCAGGCCATTGGCAGCAAAGATGCAGAACTGATTGCCGGTTTTATCCATCCGGTCAAAGGAGTGAGATTTACTCCCTATACTTATGTTTCACCAGATATAGATCAGGTTTTTAATCAAGAACAAATGAAGAATTTTTTTGATGACCAGAAAGTATATTTTTGGGGCAATTATGACGGTACTGGTGATGAAATCAGGTTGACTCCCGGTGAATACTATGACAAGTTTGTTTACACCGAAGATTTTATAAATGCAGAAGAGGTTGGATATAATCAGGTCTTAAGCCTTGGAAATATGCTGGAGAACCAGTTTGAAGTATATGAAAATCCCATCATTGTAGAATACTATTTTTCAGGATTCGATCCTAAATATGAAGGCATTGACTGGAGAAGCCTGCGCCTGGTTTTTGAAGAATATGAAGATCAATGGAAATTAGTGGGCATTATCAATAATCAATGGACAATCTAAATGACAGCAATAACTTTAGAAATTTTATCTGAAAAATAGTGACATGAATATCCCGTATAAGCAGGATGGCTGACGGGGTATTTTTCTGTATTGATTACCTATTAAAACGGTATTCAGAAAAGCTCAACTTGTAAAAAGATCCAGGCTGATGTTAAATTAAAAAACACGAAGATAAGCTATCAAAACAGGAAGACTACTAAGTAATAGAAATAAAATAAGATTTACTGAGGAATAGCAATGAAAGAAAAGAGCGTATTTATTGAACGTTATGAAAATTTTGCGCTGAAAAGGATGAAGCTTGAAAAATTATCTGGTCAAATCAGTAATTTGCGCCTGGCATCTATCATCACAGGGGCTCTTTTAGGCGGGCTTGCCTACTATTATGTGGGGAACCCCTTAACTTACATGGCGGCAGGCCTTTTTCTGATCTCCTTTTTTGTCCTGGTGGTATTTCATGATCGGATTATTAAAAAGGCTGAAGTCAACAGACGTCTGGCAGATATAAATGAAGCGTGTGAAAAAAGAAAAACAGGTGATTGGACATTTTTTGCTGATCAGGGGGAAGAGTATAAAGATCCTGCTCATCCCTATATCAATGATTTGGATATTTTTGGCCGCGCCTCCCTGTTTCAGTGGGTCAACACAGCCAGTTCCTATTATGGCCGTGAGTTTTTGAAGAATTTGCTCAGCAGTCCGGACAAGGATGTCAGCAAGATCACTAAGAGGCAAAGAGCTGTCAAAGAATTAGCAATGAAAATGGACTTTTGCCAGGAACTCCAATGCTGCGGTATGGCCAAAAAGGATACCCGGAATGATCCTGAAAAACTATTAAGCTATGCTGAAGATAAAAGCAGATTGCTCCCGGTCAAGGGGTTGACATACCTGTTTTATATCCTGCCGGGAATTACTTTGGTTTCCTTCATTTTATATTATTTCTCTGATCTTCTGATCCATATCCCCCTTGCCGGTTTCCTTGTTCAAATCATTATCAATGTAATTGGATCATGGAAAATCGGCCGTATGGTCGATAACCTTTATGCCAGCAAAAGGAAAATAGAAGGTTATCTGAAGATGCTGCAAGCAGTAGAGAAAGAACATTTTGATGATGAATACTTAAGAGGGCTTAAAGCAGAATTATTCAGAAATAATAAAGCTGCTTCTGAACAGATCAAAGTCCTGGATAATATTTTGGGAGCCTTAAGTTTCCGCAGCAATCCCATCGTTTATTTTATCATCAATAATTTATTTTTTTGGGATTTTCACTGTGTTCTGGCCCTTGAAAGATGGAAAAAAATATCCGGTTCCTCATTAAGAAACTGGCTCTATATCATTGGCACCTATGAGGCGCTTTGCAGCCTGGCCTTAACTGCCCAGCTTGACCCAGGGTGGTGTTTCCCTGAATTTGTCGAGGACGGATTAGTTATAACAGCAGTGGATATGGGCCACCCTCTGATCAATGACAAAGAAAGGGTGGTCAATGATATTGCTCTTGATGACCAGATCTGCATAGTTACCGGATCCAATATGTCCGGGAAAACCACTTTGTTGCGCACCATCGGGGTAAACCTTGTCCTGGCATATGCTGGTGCAGCAGTATGTGCGAAAGAATTTACCTGTTCAATTCTGGATATTTTCACTTCCATGAGGATCAATGACGATTTGAACAGCGGCATCTCAACTTTTTATGCGGAACTTTTACGTATTAAAACTATTATTGAATACAGCAAAAAGAAGCAGCCCATGCTGTTTTTGATCGATGAAGTGTTCAGAGGCACCAACTCCCGGGACCGGGTAACCGGTGCCAAAAATGTCCTGATGAATCTGAATAAAGGCTGGATCATGGGATTGATCTCAACTCATGACTTTGAATTGTGCGATTTTGAAAAAGATGACAGCAGGATCTTCAATCTGCATTTTACTGAAACCTATACAGATGGAGAGATAAAGTTTGATTATAAATTAAGAGAGGGAAGATGCAAGACTGCCAATGCCAAATATCTAATGAAAATGGTGGGAATCGAAATCGCTGACCAGTGACAGAATCCAAAAAACTGTTGTTGGAAAAGCCGGTGCTCCTGAACCCCAAAATATTGTTATTTGATATTTGTTTAAAATCACACTACATGAATTATCCTGATATAATGCGTCCTGTTTGAGCAGTATTAAAGCCGGCTATTGTTTGAAGGGCACGTTTGTATTCATGTGATGACACAATTTCGATAAGGGCACGAAACTGCAGTTTTGCTGCGTCAGACTTACGCATGATGAGATCATAGAACTCATTTTGCAGGGGAATAAAGTCGATTCCCGGTACACTCTGGCAGGTTCTTTCACTGCCTATGGCAATATCGGCAAGCCCCTCGGAAACTTGCTCAGCCACAGCCAGATGCGTCTGAAATTCATTTGCATATCCATTAATTGCATCTCCGGAGACACCCATTAGGCGAAGCTTTTCATCCAGCAAAATACGTACACCGCTGCCACATTCACGATTGGCTAAAATCAAATCCTGTCGTTTCAGGTCATCCCAGCTTGCGATTGCTTTTGGATTGCCTCTTTTAACATAAAAACCTTCCAAACGCTCACCAATACGGATAATAACAGCAGGGGTGCCAGGCATCATTTTTTCAACATAAGTAACATTGTAAGTGTCGGTATCACCGTCCCACATATGGGCTGTGGCAACGTTGACCTTGCCCTGATACAGCGCGTAAATGCCGTTATAACTTCCAAGATATGCTCGGTAAACCGGATATCCGTCATAATGTGAACTTAGTTGGGTAACCAGAAGATCCAGGGATAAGTCCTGTCCACAGATAATAAGCTCATTGCCTTTTAGGAGCTCGTCACGCTGGAAGGAAATCGTCGTTTCCTTATCTGGCTGAAATCCTGAAAAATGCTGTTTGTTTTCCCGCGTCCTCATTAAATAAGCATCTACTTCGTCTCGTGAAATACGCATTTGTTTTCCGACCTTAAAGCATCCAAGATCACCGCGTTTTATCAATTCATATACAGTGTTTCGGGCGATCTTCAAAATCCCAGCTACTTCCTGTACATTTAAAAGTTCACTTTCCGTCGTCATAGAGGCATTCTCCT
>JAAZFJ010000064.1 GCA_012511795.1 Syntrophomonadaceae bacterium | reverse complement strand
TCATCATATTCACCTCACCCCATTCCTTTCTTTTACGATTCTTTAAAAGGTAAGTACATTCCTGCACATTCAAGTATCAAGTATTTTTATCCGGTTCATCAGGGAACATCCTGCCTCCATGCAGTCCCGTAACCTATTAAGCCTCAAGCATGGTTTACCCCAGTTTCTCTTTGAGTTTCTTCACCATCTTCTTATACTGTTCATCTTCATGAAGGGGGATGAACGCCGGATTTGCCTCCACGGTCATGATCAGATTGGCCTTGATGGTAGTTTCATCGATGGGGGTACTGGAGCCGATGGTTATGCTTTCCTCCAGCCATCCGTCTACCTGATCGAAATAAGCATTTCCTTTTAATTTCAATGGATACTTCAGGCCGCAGACTGTATCCACATACCGCTGCAAGGCCTCTAGTGCCTTATCCTTTTCTTGCTGCATCAGATACCCCTGGGCTGCAGTGATATGGATGCCGAAAACTGCGTTGGTGAAAATTTCTTTCATCTGAAAAGCATCGCTCATCTGTACTCCCTGATGATAGATCCGGTCAAACAATTCCGGTTCGGCCATGTTTAGGGTCAGATAATTGGTCAGCAGTGTCAGGGTGCCGATCACATTCTGATAGAGCATGATCTGATTCAGCTTTTTGGCCTGCTGATTTTCTCCCAGCATCTGATGGGCCATGACCAGCATCACGTCATCTCCGCTGTAGGGAGCCAGCTGGTCATCCAGCAAACGGATCACATCGGTAATATTCCCCCGGGCCAATTCCGCCATGGCTTCCATGGTGTTGGCGCTTTTGATGTCTCTGACACTGTCTGATTCTTCTTTCACCCTCTGACACAGGGCGATCGTCTCCTGCAGCATTTCTTTCTTGATCTCTTCCGTTTTCGCCAGGACCGAGTGGTTTAGCCATAACTGGATCATCGCCAGGAGCAGCGGAAAACAGGAGTAGTATTCCCGGATGGTCTGCCTGCACTCTTCCATTACTACGTCAAATGGTCTTACCGCAAAGTCATGGGAAAATTTGTTATATACCTTTTTTATTTCGTCTTTGGTCATCTGCGGCGAATATCCCAGGAGTTCATCCACGGAAATGTTGAAATAGGTGGCCAGCTCCGGCAGCAGCAGTATATCAGGATAGCTCTGCCCGGACTCCCATTTGGAAACCGATGCTTTGGAAACGCCGATATATTCTGCCAGTCTTTCCTGTGTGATCCCTTTCTCTCTTCTCTTTTGGACGATCGTTTTACTCAAATTCAGTTTATTCATAATGAATCACCTCACGTTTATTTTCTAATCTTATTGTATCCAGTGATTCCTTACTTGACGATGGATTTACAGTTGACTTTGGTTGAAAAAGTTAACTGTAGAGAAACTTTATTCCCGTGTCAACTTTAATTGGAGAATCCTGTACAATAAAAAGGGGGGAAGTGGAAATGTTAGATCACGATTAAAAGTCGTTATAAGAAGGAGAGGTTATGTTGTACAGACTTTTTCGCGGTGAAACCGGGGACTGGAAAAACAGCCGGATGGCCGGCTGGCAGCAGGTAAAAAAGGAACTGGAGGAGTCCGGTCACCTTAAGATATATGAAGAGTTCGCCATGCTGATCAGGGAGGAGAATTTCTTGTTTCCTCAGAGTATTCACGGGATGGGACATACCAAACGGGTCCTGATAATGGTCTTGTGTCTCTGCATGAGGCTTGGCATCGTCGGTGAAGATAGGCAGCTCCTGGTTGTTTGTGCGGTGTATCATGACGTGGGCCGGGTCAATGACGGGGTAGATCAAAAACACGGGAAAGACAGCTTTAAGAAGGCAAGGAAGGCGATTGAAAAGACCGGGCAAGACACGGAAATGATCCGCTACATCATCGAAAAACACTGTATAGATGATAAAACTGGCCATCATGATGTGATCAAATACGATCTGCCGGACAGGGAAAAAGCCCGGCGTATGCTGGATGTCTTCAAAGATGCCGACGGTCTGGACCGTCTGCGCATATTCGATTTGAACCCTGACTATCTTCGTCATGATGAGGCCCGAGGCCTGATCAAAGCGGCATACGAGTTGTTGCAGGAGGTGCCCGGTTGAGTTTGTCTGGAGATGTATGGAATTTCAAATCTTTGCAGGGGAAAATGACCAAGGGTTCTATGTTATTAGGAAGTATGACAGCCGGTCAGGTATTAAGCCTGGCCGGCTCTTTTTTTATCTAAAGCCGTTGATTTGTCAGAAAAAATCCTGAAATATGCGAAAAATGAAGATATGTGGAAGGGATTCGATTTTAACGAAGAATGATATTATAATACGCCAATAAATAACATTAATCACTATAAAAATTGGATAATGAAAGAATGAACCAATGGATCCAAAAACCGATTTTCGTCAGTTTTTAAATTAGTACTCTATATTTAGGGGGACGAGGTCGTTTTGAAAAAGAAAAAGCTGCTTGCATTGTTTTTGGTTGTGTATTTTGTTTTGTTTACAGGCCTTTCAGGGTTTAAGACAGATCCGGTTTGTGCAGACACCCTGGATCAGCCTGCTTTGGAGGAGATCGCTGCTGCGGATGATATTTCCGGCAATGACGGCGGAGAAATTACAGCTGACCCTTGCCTGATCTTCACCGGGGAAGAGCTGATTCAGCTGGCAGCAAGTATTAATAATGGAACCACCACAGCAGGACAATTTTACGTGGTAGCAGAGAATATAGATATGGAGGGTGCAGTTTGGACACCTATCGGGATAACAGATGAGGCTGCATTTAAAGGGCATTTTGATTTTAACGGCAAGGTGATCTCCAATTATATCCTTGATCCGGATCTGAGTATTGCCTCGGAAAGTGTGGAAATATCGAATATATCATCAGAATACGGCGGGTTATTCGGCCTCATCAGCAGTGAAGCAACGATAACAGGATATGTAACACCTCCTGCTGCAGATGTTGGTGAAGACGAAGCAGCGGATATTGATGAAGACGAAGCTGCGGATGAGTTGGATAAGGCCATCACCGGTTTTTATTTTGCCGGTCTTGATCCGGCAGTCAGCGGTATGATAGATGAAGAAACTAAGACCATCACTCTCACGGTGCCCTATGGTACTGACTTGACCGCCCTGGTTCCGACCATCGACCACAATGGAGTGAGTGTATCCCCTGTCTCCGGAGAGGCGGCAGATTTTACTGATCCGGTGATCTATAGGGTAACAGCGGAAGACGGCAGTACTCAGGATTACCTGGTGACAATAACTGTTGCTGAACAGCTGCCTGAACCCGGCCTTGAGGAGAACAACAAGCCTTTCGAGGTCGTTCTGTCAGGTATTGATCTGCCTTCAGCCGGTTCAGGAAAAGCCCTGAATTTTGACGGCATCAATGATTATATTGCGATTCCTTACAGCACATCGACACGACTTGCGGGGAACATGGATTTTACCATTTCCATGTGGTTTTTGCCGTCAGAAAACAAGTCTATGAATTTGTTTCAGCAAAATGCAAACAAGAATCAACAAGAAGCTTTTTTAAGAATAATTGACGGAAAGATTTGCACCGGCTTAAGCAAACAGAGTGTGCAATGGCAGCGTGATTATGGGGAAATCCCAGTCCAGTTCGGGCAGTGGAACCATGTTGCCATGATAAAAGAAGGGAGCAATTTAAAAACATATGTAAATGGAGTTAAAGACATCGATGTAACGATCGGTGCTAACCAGATGAGTGCCGCCCAGCCGACAAGAGAAGCTTCTTTCGGTGCTTCATCCACTTACTTTTTTGATGGCTGTCTGGATGAGATCCAGTTTTGGAATACCGCACTATCCGCTGCGGCCATCAACCAATGGATGTATAGTGACATCGATGCCAGTCACCCCAATTACAATAATCTGGCTTTATATTATAAGCTGAACGAAGGTACCGGCAGTTCTTCTGTCTTTGATGAAAAAGGCCTGTATAACGGTACGATGACGAATATGAGCGAATCCGCCTGGGTCGATTCAGATATAAAAGAATGGATCACCGATGAGGATACACCCATATCAGGCTGTCTGTTCGGCCCCTGCGGCCTTACCTATGAAATTGCAGATCAAGGCGCCAAAGGCAATGCGGTGATCAGCACCGGCAATCAATTCACCTATACCCCTGATCCGGATGAAAACGGCAGTGATGCTTTTACTTACAGGGTCCGGGATGCGGAAGGAAACTATTCAGATCTGCAGAGCGTGAGCATTATGATCAACCCGGTGGATGAGCCGCCTGTAGCCGGGTCGGGCAGTGCCCTTGACTTTTCAGCCGATAGAAGGGTTAATATTCCGTATAATAATTCAACCAAACTTGCCGGGAATTCAGATTTTACCGTTTCCATGTGGATTTTCCCGGAAGCAGAAACCGGCTGCAAAACCTTGTACCGTCAGCAAGGCAATGCTAAAGGCACATTGGGGGTTTGGCTTAGATATGAATATGATAGTTCTGATAATGGATATCTGTACTATGGATTTAACAAGTTAGGGACCGACGGTTGGCAATGGTCATGGCAATGGGACCAAAAACCAGCCAGTGTCACCACGTTTCCTCTAAACCAGTGGACTCACGTTGCATTTACAAAGTCGGGAAGCAGTGTTAAAACTTACGTTAACGGGATAGAGTATCATGGAATAACATTAGATCCCATACGACTTGGGACACCTGCTTCTCTGGACGGTCTGATCAATGTCGGCGGCGATCCTTATGAGGGCAACTATTTCGATGGGCGTATCGATGAAGTGCAATTTTGGAATACTGCCTTGAGCCAAAATGAAATAAGTGATTGGATGTACAGCGAGGTCGATGATAAACACCTGAAATATAATAATCTGGTCTATTATTATAAATTGAACGAAGGCACCGGCACTTCGACGGTCAGTGACGCCAATGGCATGTATAACGGTACAATGGTCAATATGAGCGAAGCTGCCTGGGTCGATTCAGATATCAAAGGATGGATCACCGACGAGGATACACCTGTATCAGGATATTTATTCGGTACCTACCCGTCCGGTTATGTTTACGAGCTTGTCAGCAACGGCTTAAAAGGCACTGCTGTCATTACCGGAGCCAATCAATTCACCTATACGCCTGCTGCCAATGAAAACGGCAGTGATACTTTTACATATAAAGTCCGGGATGCGGAAGGAAACTATTCCAATACTCAAAGTGTGAATATAACCATCGATCCAGTCAATGATCCGCCCGGACAGCCTGGACCATTTGTATCTCCGGCAGCCGGACAGTCTGTCCCGCCGGGAGGCAGTGTGAGTGTTAGCTGGGGCGCAGCTGCAGATATTGACAACGATCCGTTAACGTACACGGTTGACTTTTATAACGGCAGCAGTTGGATAGGAAATGTATATTCCGGTACGGGCACTTCTTTTACATATACCATCCCGGCTGGAATCAATACGTCAAAGGCAAAATTCAGGGTTAAGGCAAGTGATGCCGCTTCTTCTTCTATTTACAGGGAGAGCAGTGAGTTCGCCACCGCCCAATACACACTGAAATACGCTGCCGGCTCCGGCGGCAGTATTACTGGCAACACAGCTCAAACCGTCAGCTATGGCGGCAGCGGAACAGAGGTGAGCGCTGTCGCTGATCAGGGCTATCATTTCGTGCAGTGGAGCGACGGCAAAACCAATGCCGCCAGAACTGATACAAATGTGACCGGAAATATTAATGTAACTGCAATTTTTGCGATCAACCAGTATACAGTAACTTTTAAAAACTGGAACGGAACTGTCTTAAAGACAGAAACCGTAAACCATGGCAGCGCAGCCACCGCACCACAGGTTCCGGAACGGGACGGCTATACCTTTACCGGCTGGGACAGGTCATTCAGTAATGTGACTTCTGATATAACAGTTACTGCTGTTTTTGAAATCAAGAATTATAACGTGATCTATCATGCCAATGGCGCAACTTCCGGAACTGTACCGGCAAGTTCCAGCCATCAATATATGAGTACAGTAACCGTTGCAGCAAACAGCGGCAATCTGGCCAAGGCAGGCTACAGCTTTGCCGGCTGGAATACCAAAGCCGACGGGACTGGTACAAATTATGCAGCAGGAACCGGCACATTTACCATGGGAGCTTCTGGCGTAAATCTTTATGCAAGGTGGACAGCCAATACGGATACCCCTTATACAGTCAACCACTATCAGCAGAATATTGAAGACGACGGTTATACTTTAAAAGATACAGATAACCTCACAGGAACCACAGACACGACTGCTGATGCCATAGCAAAGAATTACACCGGCTTTA
>JAAZFJ010000417.1 GCA_012511795.1 Syntrophomonadaceae bacterium | reverse complement strand
GGAAAAGGAACAATTAATAGCGGTGTTAAATCAATGCAGGGGACGCCGCAAAGATGCTGCTGCCATCCTTCGCATATCCAAAAGCACTTTGTATCGTCTCATGAAAAAACATGATCTATTAGATACATAAATCAATATGGCTGAACTCAACTTAACCCGATTCCCCGACTGACAATTAACTTCATTACTTCTGATGAACCTGCCAATATGGACATAACCCTACTATCATCGTAAATTCTGGAAATCTCATATTCCGCGCAGAAACCATATCCTCCAAAAATCTGGAGACATTTGGAGGCCACTTCATTGGCCATTTCACAAATCCATTGCTTGCCCATGCTGACTTCCTGGGTAATATCCTGTCCCTTCATATAGTTGACCGCCATGGTGTCAGTGAAAGTTCGAGCTATCTGAGCTTTAGCCGCACATTCAGCCAAAACAAACTGGGTATTCTGGAATCTGCTCAAGAGCTTACCGAAAATTTGGCGCTCTTTGGCATATTGCACCGCCAGTTCCAACGCTCTTTCAGCCATGCAAGTGGATATTTGACAGGCACATAGCCTTTCCGGCTGCAGCTTTGACATCAATTGCCCCCAACCATCGCCTTCCTGGCCTAGTAAGTTGTCTACCGGAACCCGGCAGTCCTCAAAATACAAGGTAGCTGTATCCTGACAATGAAAGCCGATTTTGGGAATGGGTTTACTTCTTTCAAAACCGGGAGTTCCCCTTTCCACCACGATTAGGCTTAATCCCCTATATCCGGCCTGGGGGTCAGTTTTGCAGACCAGGATTACCAGATCTGATAGGACCCCGTTGGATATAAATGTTTTTGAACCATTGATGAGGTAATAGTCTCCCTCCCGGACTGCTTTGGTTCGCACTGCTCCCAAATCAGAGCCGGTACCAGGTTCGGTCATAGCTATGGCACAAATCAGATCCCCATTGACCAAACCCGGCAGCCACCTGGCTCGTTGTTCATCGTTTCCGTAAGTATCTATATAAGGGCTGGTCATAAGATTATGCAGATGGGAGAATAGACCTAGAACCGATTTCCAACCCAGTTCTTCCATCATGATCAGATCCCAGGTAATATCTGGAGTTCCATTAGCCCAACCGGTACCTACGCCACCGTATTTTTCTTCGACCCAGGGGCATAAGAATCCCAGTTCACCCATTCTTTTCCATATACTCCTAGGAGTTATACGTTCTTTTTCCCACTGAGCATAATTAGGTACTAACTCATTCTCCACAAACTTGCGGAAGGTGGCTCTGAACATCTCATGTTCTTTGGTAAATGTCAGACTTCTTTCCATTTACTTGCCTCCCCTACCTTATGCCCATACGAATGGCACCATCCAAACGAATGGTTTCTCCATTAAGATAAGCATTCTCAACGATATGCTGCACTAGAGCGGCAAACTCCGATACCTTCCCTAATCTGGAGGGAAATGGTACCTGTTTGCCTAGAGATTGGCGCACTTCCTCGGACAGCAATCCAATCATCGGAGTTAAAAAAGTACCCGGAGCAATGGTACACACTCTAATGCCATGAGAAGACAGATCCCGGGCTGCCGTAATGGTCATGCCAATGATGCCGGCTTTGGAAGCAGTATAGGCGATCTGCCCTATTTGGCCTTCAAACCCCGCAATCGAGGCCACATTGATAATTACTCCCCGTTCACCATTTTCCACGGTATCGTTTTTGCTCATCTCCCAGGCCAGATTGCTCATACAATTAAATGTTCCCACCAGGTTAACATCAATAGTCTTCTTAAAAATATTGGCATCCATAGGGCCTTTTTTTCCTATGAGCCTGGCTATAGTACCGATTCCCGCAGAATTTACCAGAATATGAACTGCTCCAAATTTATCGACCGCAGCCTGGCCCAATGCCCGGCTTGCTTCGGAAGAAGATACATCAGTCTTTACATAGATGGCTTTATGCCCCAATTCACTCTTTAACTGCTGTCCCCCCTCATCATTCAAATCAGCGATGACTATATTTGCTCCCAGGGAATACAAATGCCTGGCCGCTGCTTGCCCTAATCCTGAAGCTCCTCCGGTAATGACGGCAGTTTTTCCACTAATCTGCATTTTTTCCCTCCCCAATCTTATAAATTTTAATATTTTTTTCCTTCCGGATTAATATGATGTCAGCTGCAGTTGATCTATCGCCCTTTAAACTCCGGCTTTCTTTTTTCCAAAAAGGCCTTGGTTCCTTCTTTAAAATCATCGGTAAAGACAATCTGGGCAAAGGATTTTTTTTCGAATTTTAACCCGGTAGCTAAATCACTGCTCATGGCAACGTTCAGGCATTGTTTGGTTGCTCCCGCGGTAATAGGTGCTTTGGCGGCCAATTTGGCTGCCAGCTTCCCGGCCTCCTCCATGAGTTTATCGGCTGGAACCACCCTGGTAACCAGTCCGATAGTCAGCGCAGTTTGGGCATCTATGGGGTCACCAGTCAAAATCATATCCTTGGCCCAGCCGTTGCCAACCAGACGGGTCAGTCTCTGGGTTCCACCCCCGCCCGGGAAGACACCAAGATTGCATTCCGGCAATCCCAGTTTACTTCCTTCTGCAGCAATGCGAATGTCGCAGGCCATAGCCACTTCACAGCCACCACCCAAGGCCAACCCGGCAATAGCCGCAATTACCGGTTTGTTCAAATTGGCTAACTTATCCATGGGCAGATGGGCTTTTTCTACGAAAAGCTCACCCTCACCGGAATCCAACTCGGTGAGCATGGAAATATCGGCACCTGCTGCAAAGCACTTGGGTCCACCGCTTACAATTACGCATCTTATGGAATCATCCTGACTTATTTCATCCACTATCTGCCCCAGTTCATCTAAAACCTCATAGTTTAATGCGTTTAACACTTGGGGCCGGTTAAAAGTAATGCAGGCTATCGGTCCTTCCTTTTCATAGATAATAGTTTTCAGTTCCATTACTTTCTCCTCCCTTAAACTTCGAAGGCCAGCAGCAGGTACGACAGTTCCAGAGCATTATACGTAGGCATATATGAAGTCCCATGAACTACAGTAATATGCGATATTTGTTCCTGGCCCTGACTACTTATGCATTAATCAACTTTCAACATTACAGCATCGCCTTGGGCTAGACCTCCACAAATAGCAGCCACTCCATAGCCTCCACCCTGCCGCCGAAGAATGTTCATGGCATGCATGGTGATACGCAATCCACTGGCTCCCACCGGGTGCCCTAGCGCTATTGCACCACCATCAATGTTTGTTTTATCCCGCAGCT
>JAAZFJ010000416.1 GCA_012511795.1 Syntrophomonadaceae bacterium | reverse complement strand
GGATTATATTCTACTCCCACCTTGCGTTTCTCATAAGCGGCTACTTCTTCCCGCAGTTCCATAAGACCGCTGTTAGAAGTATACATTGTATAGCCTTTTTCCAGTGAGTACCAGGAAGCTTCCCGGATATGCCAGGGAGTAACAAAATCAGGTTCACCTACGCCCAAAGAAATGACCCCTTCCGTTTGGGATACCAGATCAAAAAATTTGCGTATCCCCGAGGGCGGAATGGTCCTGACGACTTCAGACAAATAGCGGTTCATGTCACTCATGGACTCACCACCAGCCTTTTGTCATCATCATTGTCATTGAACATAAAATGTTCCTGTTTATAAGTTTTGAGAATGAAAAGGGTAACCGTGCTCTGTATCTGGTCCAGGGTCGACAGTTTATGGGAAACAAACCAGGAAATATCCTTCAGTGTCTTGCCGGTGACAATCACTGATAAATCATAGGTGCCGCTGATCAGCTGAACGCTTTTCACTTCGGGGAAACGGCAAATACGTTCGGCAATACGATTGAAACCCACTTCCCTTTCCGGCTGCATTTTTACTTCGATCATGGCTGTTACTGTTTCATCGCCAATTTTATCCCAGTTGATAATAGTGTTATAACCCAGAATAATTCGCTCATCTTCCATTTTCTTGATCATCGCTGTTACTGTTGATTCATCCATATCCAGCATAGTGGCAATTGTTGACGCATTAAGTTTCGCATCCCTTTCGAGTAAGTTTAAAATCTGCCTCTGTAAATCCATTAAAAACTCCTCCATTCTAACCCTTAATATAATATAAAAACCTCCCATCCCCTAATAGGGACGAGAGGATCAACTCCCGCGGTACCACCCTGGTTGGCGTACGCCCGGCTTAAAACTTCTAACGGTGGTTACCGTTCGGCTTACTTCCTGCGAATTCACCGAAAACCCCCAGATGGCATCCTTATTACCCGTCTGTCGGTTTGCACCCGGCCCGACTCTCTGCAAAACGGACTTTTAAGGTTCTCCTGATCATCGTCACATATGATTTGCTAAATATGCTATCATTACGGCCTTCCATAGTCAATATGAAAAATTTCTTGCTCAGCAGTAAGTTACAGGCAATTTTTTCTCAGCCTTTGCATATTATTACTTCAGGATTTACTGTGGAGGTGGAAAAATGACAACCCCGGCTTTGACATGGGAAGAAAAACAAACACTGGTGAAAATCGAAAACTATTTTAAACATCCTGACATGAGTCTGCATGATAAGATTTTTAATGCCCTGGTAATCGCTGAACAGGAACTGATTGATCACTGTTTCGCCAGTGAAAATGAACGGTTAAGGATCGAAAAGTTTAAAGATATCTTAAATGATCTGCTGCCCAAAATCAGCATTGATGAATAATAACGTGAAGCCGGCCATGACCGGCTATAATAATGCCGTTAGCCAAGCCGGTCTTCCAGATCCTTCAACCTCTGCAGCAAAGCATCATATTCTTCCCGGGTCACCATATCCTTATGCCTGCATTTAACTTCCTGCTGAACGAAATCCTTGACCTCTTCCCGGGCTTCCTCCCCACGTTTGATCAAATCGTCAATAAATT
>JAAZFJ010000415.1 GCA_012511795.1 Syntrophomonadaceae bacterium | reverse complement strand
TGTAATCTATATCGTTTACCTTATTAAGCAGTTCTGTTTCCAGTTCATCTCTTTCCCGGTAAAACCTTTCCATATCAGGGATCTGATTCATAATGATCATACGGTGAAGTAGTTCTCTTTTCATCCAATACTGTATGGCCTCTATTTCTTCGTCCTGTGTAAAAGTGATAGGTTCACCGTCGATGAGCCATAAAGGTTTAAAAACGGAGATGCAAGGTGTTGAACTGCCTGTTACCCAGTACATAGGCCGCTTTTCTTTTAAACAGGCAACATAACTGCCGGTGGTATGATCACCAATAGGCCCGCCCCCATGCATACAAACACTTTTTAGAGACGGTTTATTGAATTGAAGACCTTCTGTATTAATATTATGTGATCTTAAGATATTCATCACAGTTTTAACTGTCACATGGGGTTTCTCCGTGTCCAGACAGCTGAAGGTACTGTAGTTTCTGTTCTTGGAACCGCTGAAATGAGTGTAAAGAGGATCACTGTAACAACGGGCAAAGTGGAAATCCTGCTGGTTTTTGCACCACTTTTTCTCGATGGCATGGGTGATCAATTCCGGATGGGCTTTATCAAATTTAGTTCCTATAGTCAATCCATTTGAAATACTGCGGACATCATCTACTTTTTCTGCTGCCCAGTATTTACCTGCGGTTTCCAGGACCCAGGCAGAATTCAAGTCAGTGATCAGAAAGGAATTATGATAGGTAAAAGGCTTTTCGAATCCACAGTTGCCCCCCTGACCATATTGTTCCAATAATCCGATCATAAGGTCCAGGGCTTCCTCACTGGTCCTGGTCCTTTCCAATGCCAGGCGAACCATATCCATTCCGATCAGACTGTCGGGGCCATACTTTTCCCGGGTAAACACAGCTTCATTACCGATATTCAGGCCGAACTCATTACAGCCCATTTCACAGCCCCAGATCCAGGATGGCTTTAATAATAATACTTCATAAGTTTCTTCCGCCTGATCGATTTCAATATAAGTTAATTTGACTTTGCCGCCTTTTTTATAATTTTTCCGCGGAACTCTAATCATAATATGGGGTTCATTAGGTTGCCGATCACTATTTTTGGCAAAAATAACTGATTTATCCCGGGTTGAATTGCCCATTGCCACTAAGGTATCACACATTAAAAACCCGCCTTTACAATTATTAAGTCTGGGAACGGTCAGGCAGAATCATAAAATCATCTGTTTTAACCAGGTTTTTAATAGTATTAAATAGATCCGATGGCGGAATGATCAGCTTTCACGCTTTTAAATCCATCCATCCACCGGTTGATGTAATAATTGCTGCTTTCTTCCCATCATTGCGGTAGAAAATATTTCTGATGCGGAATTTGGAGCCATCTTCACTGTAACCAGCTATCAGATGATGCACTTCAATGTTTTCCAGAAGCATGACTTCCCTAAAATACTCTATTTCATCCTTCATGACAACCGGTCCCATATGTAACTCCTCGAATCTTTTCATAGGAAAACCGTTTTCCTCAAAATACATCATTCGCACATCGCCGGCTAAATCAAGGTAGGCAGTGTTTCCCATGTGCCCGTTGAAATCCATATCTCCCCACCGGGCTTTAAATTGTTTCTTAAAGATTTCTGACATTTCATCCCCTCCCAATAATATTAAAACAATTAAAATGTTCGTCGTCAAAATTTATGTCATACGAATTATCATAAGAAAATTTATGGCTTCCTGATAAAAATATTGTATAATAAAGAAAAATTTGGGGAGGTATGTCGGATGGATCATAAGCAAATTTTGGAGATGGCTATTGAAAGAGAAGTTGA
>JAAZFJ010000414.1 GCA_012511795.1 Syntrophomonadaceae bacterium | reverse complement strand
AGATTCGTACTAATTAATGAAATTTAATTTTATATTTACTTAAATCCCAACTTTTGTTTTTCGCAAACACAATTACTCAACTAACAGACATCGAATCTTGTAAACTTAACTTATCAGAGTACTCTCTTTGTATTAAAGAGGGGTTAATTGAATTATTATCATTTTCCAATAATAATATAATGGGAGAATTGCAACTGATGTTTATCAGCCCTATGGTGACTCATTTTTACAAGCCTATTTCTAAATATTTTCAAATTAGATATTAGATATTAATATCTCGAATAACTTGGTCCATACGTTTTAACTCTTGTGTGGGCTACATCCGCTAAGTTAATATTTCAACTTTGATCAATCAGCAATGCAGATTTTTCTTTCATCCCAGTTATAGTGATTGGATTCTATTTTTCGTAATTCCATCTTCTTAATGTGATTAGTTAGCATGTACATTTATCAACTCTTCTAAACTAGCTAACTTTACAAAACTCTCTTAAAAGAGAGCCATTTGTTATTCATTGCCACCTAAGTATTTTTGTCAAAAAACTATACAGAACTGTAGAGTCATGTGCCCACCATGATGAGTAAGAACTTCTCCCATTTCTCTCATTATTTTATTTTTGTAAAAATAACTTCTATATATAAAATTAAAAAGATTGTTCATATATTTTTATGATAACTTCATTGGAAGGTTTCCCTGCATTATTATATGGGCTACAGCTAGCAAGTGCATCACTAGCCATTTTATCTAGTTGTTTCATAAAGGCGTTTTTATCTATACCCAATCCTGAGATACTGGGTATCTCAATATCTTCGCATAATTTTTTAATTTGCATTACACCTTCTTTGGCAAAATCAAGATCTGATAGGTTATTGACACACACTCCTATTGCTTTTGCCACATCTACAAACCTCTCTGGCAATCCCATAATTGCATACTCCAAACAGGCAGGCAAAAGAACTGCATTTGATATACCATGTGGTATATGGAATAACGCACCAAGCGGGCGTGACATTCCATGTACAATAGTAACAGAGGAATTATTAAAGGCCATTCCGGCCTCCAAGGCTGCCAGCATCATCTCGCTTCTGGCTTTTTTATCATCACCATTAGCCCATGCTCTTCTTAAATACTTCGAAATTCTCTTGATCGATGATAAGGCAAAAATATCTGCCAAAGGTTGGTGCCGTCTTGATGTATAAGCCTCAATTGCATGTGTTAATGCATCAATTCCTGTGGCAGCAGTAATACCTGGAGGAACTGATATAGTAAGAATTGGATCATTTATAGCAATTTTTGGGACTATATATTCACTTCCGATAAGCATCTTAATATCATTCTTCGTATCAGTTATTATTGTAAACTGAGTCACTTCAGACCCGGTTCCTGAGGTAGTGGGGATTGCCACTATTGGAGGACCTTCTTGTTGAACTTTCCCTAGCCCCATGTAATCTTGGATCTTACCTGGATTGCTGACCATAATACTGATAGCCTTTGCTACATCTATAGGACTACCACCGCCCAGGGCAATTAAAAAATCACAATGGTTTTCTTTAAAAAGATGTAATCCATTTTCTATATAATGATCGGTAGGTTCGGTGTTGACTTCATTGAACAAAGATACTGCAACTTTTTGTTTTTCTAGATAGTTTACTAATTTATTAACATAACCTATGTCAGTCATAACCTTATCTGTAACTAATAAAGGTCTGTTTCCCAGATCACTTAATTTATCACAAGAACTTTCTAATGCCCCTATTCCGTAATAGATTGTTGGTGGTGTTAAAAATCTGTAGCTTTTCACAATAAGTTATCCTATCCTTTCTTTTTATGTTCATTTTTATGCATAGACCAAAAATGAATCAAATAATCAAAGATTGGAGTGCCAATACTTATAGCATCCGGTGCTTT
>JAAZFJ010000413.1 GCA_012511795.1 Syntrophomonadaceae bacterium | reverse complement strand
GTTGTATTGAACCACAACTCTTTTCGATACGACTTCATAAAAGACACCTCCGATAGTTATAGTATTCTCTGCCCCGGCAGCGGCAAACCGCCTGAATAAATTTCCTCAACTTTTAAGCTGCATTTCCCTTTTTGTCGTTTCAGGCTTCCTTTTACCTGATAGGAAACCGGGTCCATGGTGATCACTGCCAGTGCTGCCTGACACTGTGCCGGGCAGTCATGGTTATAAAATTCCATGGTATTATGATCGACCTGAATGGTTGTGACCGGTGATATTTCCGGTCCTTGATCGGTCATCCAGGTCAAAGCTTTTACAGACTGCAGACGGGCAAACTTTTCCATAACGGTGGGATTAAGTGAAAAGTCTGCTTTCTTAATTGTATTGGCCAGATATGAGGCAGCCATTATTATTTTGGCAATTGACTGATTTCGTGTAACTGATTCAATACTGATGAGTCCTGCACTTCTAACCCCGGTATAGGCATTATATTTAAAAAGCGTGGTGTTGTTCATATAATCAAAAGCCTCTTAAATTCAAACCATTTGATGACTACTTATGTTATGTTTCGAAGGTCATGGTAACAGTTCACCTGATACACTTCATCTGGAACAAACAAGAAGTCACTGATATACTAAAGGGAAATAATAATAAGAATAATGAAAGAAGTTATAGAATGAAAAAGAGTTTCAATGACCTAGGAATTTCGCCTCCAATTTTGAAGGCCTTGGAAGAGATGGGCTTTGAGGCACCTACCGAAGTACAGAGCAAGGCAATTCCCCATATTCTTAATCGCGAAGATCTAATTGTTATGTCAAAAACCGGCAGTGGAAAGACTGCTGTTTTTGGCGTTTCCATGCTGCAACTGATTGATCCGGAAGCTAAGCGCCCCCAGGGTCTGATTCTCACACCGACACGAGAACTGGCAGTCCAGGTAGACAAAGATCTGAAACACATGTCAAATCATCTTCAGCATAAAACTCTGGCTGTATACGGGCAGCACAATATGAATGTAGAAATTCAGTCCCTTAATAAGGGTGTATCTATTGTTACCGGAACCCCCGGTCGTGTATTTGATCACATTCATCATGGGAATTTAGATACCAAACATATACGCTTTTTAGTACTTGATGAAGCGGACAGGATGTTGGATATGGGCTTTATTGATCAGGTGGTAAGAATTATAAAAACTCTCCCCCAAAATAGAGTGACGCTGCTTTTTTCTGCCACCATACCTGGTGAAGTTCGCAGAATTTGCAGGGAGTATATGAGAAACCCTGTTACTATAGAGATTGAATCACCGACCAAGACAGTGAATACTACCCAACAAATTTACTACCGGGTAGAAAACAATGAAAAGAGAAAGCAGCTAAACCGTCTGCTTCTGGTTGAACAGCCAAAAAGCTGTTTGATATTCTGTAACACAAAAATAACGGTTGATAAGGTACAAAGCTTTTTAACCCGAAAAGGATATGCGTCTCAAGCCTTGCATGGAGATATTTCTCAGGCTAGACGGCTAAAAACTCTACAACAGTTTAAGCAGGGGGATTTTCATTTGCTGGTGGCCACAGATGTTGCTGCCCGCGGTATTCATATCGACGATTTGTCCCTGGTAATCAACTATGATGTACCCATTGAGAAAGACAGCTATGTGCACAGGATAGGGCGTACCGGCAGAGCCGGCAATGTAGGCCGCGCAATTTCTTTGGTTACAGGCGAAGATATTATGACTCTCTATGAGATCGAAGAACATATCGGAGCTATGATTACTGAAGAGGAGTTGCCTTCGGATGCTCTACTAAATGCGCAAAGAGCTTCGGCCAAGAAATGGATACAAGTTAATGCACCTAAAACTAAACCGTCTTTGGCTGCTTCGAAGCCGACTAAAAGTAAATCTCAACCGAAGCCTTCTCCCAAGAGTCCTCAACATCGTGAAAACCTTAGAGACCGCTCAAGCGATGTGAATAAAAATGGCACAGCACCTAATAAAGTCAATACAACGCGCCCTGTCAGGCAGGCAAGGCCAGTTCCCTCCCCCGTTGTTGCCAAGCCCGTACCTATTCCTGCCAAGGAACCTGATGTGGTCCGACATATAATAACAGGTGCAGAGTACATTAAGAATCAAGCTTCTACAACAAAGAAGCCCTTCTTTAAACGGATATTACAGCGCATTTTAGGCAATTAGAATTCAACCTAATAAACAGGTCAGGTGAAATATTTCACCTGACCTTATTCTTTCAACGGGGAACAGTTATTGTTTTTTACATAAAAGTTGCATGGTTTATGAATTTATGACCCAAACATAGCCAGCAGGAACCCTGCTGCCACTGCTGACCCAATAACACCTGCAACATTGGGACCCATGGCATGCATAAGCAGGAAGTTGGCCGGATTGGCTTTGGCCCCTTCCACCTGAGATACTCTGGCAGCCATAGGAACTGCAGAAACACCGGCAGAGCCTATGAGCGGGTTTACTTTACCACCGGTCAGGAAGCACATTAGTTTACCCAGCAGTAAGCCGCCCACTGTGCTGAATATGAAAGCCATCAAGCCCAGAGCAACAATTTTAAGGGTTTCGGGCCTGAGAAAAGTTTCGGCAACGGCTGTGGCACCAACAGTAGTCCCCAAGAAGATGGTAACTATATTAATCAATGCATTTTGTGCAGTATTATTCAGTCTTTCCACAACTCCAGATTCCCGGAAAAGATTGCCCAGCATCAGCATGCCAATCAGAGGCGCAACGGATGGGAGCATCAAACATACCAGAATCGTTACAACAATAGGAAATACAATTTTTTCTAGTTTGGATACCTCCCTAAGCTGCTGCATTTCTACTTTTCTTTCTTTTTCAGTAGTCAGAAGCCTCATGATAGGCGGTTGAATCAACGGAATCAACGCCATATATGAATATGCAGCAATAGCAATGGCTGGTAGCAGTTCAGGAGCAAGCTTGGTGGTCAAAAAGATTGCAGTTGGTCCGTCAGCTCCCCCAATGATCGCAATCGATGCAGCCTCATTAGGAGCAAAGCCCAATAAGATTGCAACAATAAAAGCTATGTAAATACCCAGCTGTGCTGCAGCTCCCAGAAATAAGCTGGAAGGCCTGGCAATCAAGGGGCCGAAATCCGTCATAGCACCAATACCCAGAAAGATTAGCGACGGATAGATCCCCAGCTTTACTCCCTGGTATAAATAATAAAGCAGCCCTCCCGGTTCGGAATTATTACCAGGAGGTACCATAAGATTTGCCATAGGCAAATTTGCCAGCAACACTCCAAATGCAATGG
>JAAZFJ010000412.1 GCA_012511795.1 Syntrophomonadaceae bacterium | reverse complement strand
TGAAGACGGCATAGCAACCATAGATAAGAATCTATGTGACGGCTGTGGATTGTGTGCAGCATTATGTCCTGATGATGCAATTTACATGGAAGGACCTAAACCCATTTACCTGGGCGATTTCAGATAAATAGCCAGGCTGATCTGATCCAGCTGTCCAGGAAAGGTAGGGATAAAAATGAAGGTTGCAATTCTCCAGCTAAGCTTTAATGATAATGATGATAAAAATGCCCGCATTAGCCGGGTCGAAAACATTATCCAGGATATCCAGCCCACAGACTTGATTCTGTTGCCGGAAACGTGGAATATTGGTTACTATTCATTTGAGCGCTATATGGATGAAAGTGAAACCCTTGAAGGTGAAACAGTCACAAGACTATCGGCATTGGCGAAAAAAAATGGGACCTATATCTTCAGCGGCACCTTTATTGAGCGAGTTGGTGATAAATTATACAATACTGCTGTCTTACTGGATCCTAAAGGTAATATTAGCGGCAGTTACAGCAAAATCCATTTGTTTGGTATCGGTTCTGAGGAGCGCAAGTACTTGTCCGCCGGCGAGAAAATTACTGTAGTTGATACAGAGTTTGGAAAGATCGGACTGAGTATTTGCTATGACTTAAGATTCCCGGAGCTCCACCGGAGTATGTCTGCTCAGGGTGCTGAAATCATTCTGAGTTGTGCTGCCTGGGGATATCCCAGAGTAGAGAACTGGCTGATTTTAAATCAGTCCAGAGCCATTGAAAACCAGTGCTTCTATATGACCTGTGGCTGCGCGGGTACTGATCACGGTAAACAATATATCGGCCGCAGTATGGCAGTTGACCCCTGGGGCAATATAGTGGCAAGTGCCGGCGAACAGGAAACGATTCTTAAATTCGAAATTGATCCGAAACAAGTTACTAAAGCCAGGGAACAGCTTTCTTTCCTGCGCGACAGAGTTATAACCTTTTAGTATAGAAGCAATATATTAAGTGCAGATTAATTTCATGGAGGTGAATCAAGTGAACGAAAATAGACTGACGTTTTTTTTAGATGGAGATGTCAATAAACCAATCGAGTTTGTTTGCACAAAGATCGTTAATGCCGGTTACACAGGGAAGAATCAGGAAGAGGTCCGCAAACACATCGAAGAACTAAAAGAATTAGGCGTACCTGCTCCGGACAGTGTGCCTACCTATTATGCTAAAAGATGTGATCTGTTAACCTTTGGGCCTGTTTTGGAAGTTGCTGATACAGATAATACCGGTGAGGCTGAATATGTAATATTGATCGCGGAAGATGATATTTACATTGCAGCCGGCAGTGATCATACTGACCGTAATCTTGAAGTAACCAGCGTCATCCCCAAAGCTAAACAAATGTGCCCCAATGTTATTTCCAGAGCTGTTTGGCGTTTATCTGATGTACAAGATCATTGGGATGATATTATTATCAGAGCATGGATCGACGGAAATCCTGACGTAGCATACCAGGAAGCTACACTGGCTGCTATGTTAAATCCCCAGGAAATCATTGAGCTGGTAAAACCACTGGTGGATGGGGATTTAGTTGGAACAGCTATTTTTTCCGGAACCGTAGCAACAATTGGTGAAATAAGATTCAGCGATAAGTATGAGATGGTTTTAGAGGATAAAGTTCGCAATCAGACTCTATATTGCGGATATTCCATTCAAACGTTTCCCTGGTTTAAAGAACCAAAATAAATATTATTATTAAGGAGGAAATTATTATGCCGAAACCCGAATTAGAATTTTTTGACCATGACTTAAATATCGAATGGCGTCAAGTTGAAGGTGCCCAGGAAGGTATTATTGAAAAGATACTGAGCCTCGACCCAGAGACTGGTTCATATACCAGAGTACTCAAGTTTCCTCCGGGAATGGTTACTACTGAAACCCTGGTACATGATTTTTGGGAGGAAGTATGGATCCTGGAAGGTAAACTAATGGATCTTAAAAAAGAAGAAACATATATCAAAGGCATGTATGCCTGCCGGCCGCCCGGAATGTTACATGGACCATATAATATCCCTGATGGTTGTATGACACTGGAAATCAGAACTTTCGAAAAATAAATTTTCACATTTGCCCAGGAGAGATAAAGTCTCTCCT
>JAAZFJ010000063.1 GCA_012511795.1 Syntrophomonadaceae bacterium | reverse complement strand
TCCCAATCATAAACTCTTGAACTATAGTTCTCCCATTCCTTAATTTTGGCCAGTCTGAAGCGGGAGTAGATATGTTCCCCCAGTGCTTCCTGAATCAATTTGTCTTCAGCAAGTTCATTGACGGCTTCATAAAGATTTTCCGGCAAGGAATGAATGTTGTTTAGTTTCCGGTCACTCAGATCCATTTCATAGATATTCTGCTCAACTGGTGCCGGTGGTTCCATTTTGTTTTTTATCCCTTCCAGACCTGCTTTAAGGATAACGGCCAAACCTAAATAAGGATTGCAGGTGGGGTCAGGATTGCGAATTTCAATACGACTGCCAATACCCCGGCGTGCAGGTATTCTGATCAAGGGGCTTCGATTTCTGTATGACCAAGCTATATAAACCGGGGCTTCATAGCCTGGTACCAAGCGTTTATATGAATTTACAGTGGGACTGGTAATGGCTGAGATCGCGCGGGCATGCTTTAAAACCCCAGCGATAAAATGCCAGCAGATATTACTTAAGCCGTCTTTTTTATTTTCATCGGAAAAGGCATTTTTACCGTCTTTAAATAGAGATATGTGCAGATGCATACCTGAACCGGCGATCCCAAATATCGGCTTGGGCATAAAAGTGGCATGCATGCCGTGCTTCTGGGCCACAGTTCTGACTACGATCCTGAATGTAACGATACCATCAGCAGCTTTTAAAGCTTCCATGTATTTAAAATCAATTTCATGCTGACCAGGTGCAACCTCATGATGAGCTGCTTCAATCTCAAAGCCCATATTTTGTAAGGTTTCCACCATATCCCGCCGGGCGTCTTCTCCTTTGTCCACGGGAGGCAAATCAAAATAACTGGCTTTATCATTGGTTTTTAAGGTAGGCTGGCCGTTATCATCCAGATGAAACATGAAAAATTCCGGTTCCGGACCAACATACATGGTGTATCCCAATTCTTTCGCTTCAGCCAGGCATTTTTGCAGAGCATAACGAGGTGACCCTTCAAAGGGCTGGTTGTCGGGATTATAAATATCGCAGATAAGACGGGCAGTCTTACCGTTGGAATGATTGTTCCAGGGCAGCACCAAAAAAGTATCCGGATCAGGTTTCAGATACATATCTGATTCCTCAATACGGACAAAGCCTTCAATTGATGAACCATCAAACATCAATTCCCCATCCAGTGCTTTTTCCAATTGATCAACAGTAATGGAAATAGCTTTCATAACACCTAAGATGTCAGTAAATTGAAGTCTTATGAACTGTACATTCTTTTCTTTTACTATTTTTAATATTTCCTCTTTGGTCATCTTACTGTCCTCCAATAAGATTATTTAACTTTGTAAGATTAGCACAATTAAGAGTATATAGCAATTCCTTACAATACTTTTATCAAAAAAGATACGAAAAATCCTACTGCTAATATGAGCTGAAAAAATATTCCGGAAAATACTCCAATGGCAGCGCCAATTCCGGCCTTAAGCGAGGCCTGGGCATTTTGATTGGAGATGTATTCCCCCAAAAATCCCCCCACTAATGGGCCTAAAAGGATGCCTAAGGGCGGAAAGAAAAAAATTCCCGCCAGTGTCCCCAGTAGTGCACCTGCCAGCCCTGATCTGGTGGAACCAAAGTATTTCGCCCCCATTACACTTGACAAGTAATTGAGCAGCACTGACAAAAGGGTTAAGAGTCCCAGAATGATCAGATAACCAAAAGTGATCTGATTGAATCCTTCCCACCAGCCGTAGGCAGTGATCACTACAAAGATCATCGCTACACCTGGCAAGATTGGCAGAATGGTACCAAGAATACCTATCAGACATAGAATTATAGCTGCGGTCAGCACAATAATTTGTATGCTCAAATCAGTCACCCGCCTTATTTTACAATAGAATATTATCAATCAGCCTGCTGATCACAAAACGGGCATGTTCATAAGTAAGCCCTCCCTGCATATAAACTGCAAAAGGCTCTCTTAAAGGAGCATCACAGGAAAGCTCGATGGATGATCCCTGAACAAAAGTGCCCGCCGCCATGATTACTTTATTAGTATAGCCGGGGAGATCTCCAAATTCCAGAGTAACATCATTATCAACCGGGGAGTTGCTTTGAATTGTCTGGCAAAACTTTAGTATCTGCTGCTGGTCTTTAAGTTGGACAACCTGGACAATATCTCCCCTTTTATCATTCCAGCGCGGATAAACCGGATAACCAAACTCTTCGAAAATATAGGACAGTAACAAGGCGCTCTTTAATGACTGCAGTACAATATGGGGCGCCATGAAGATCCCCTGATATAAAAAACGGTTGTTAACCAGGCTGGGGCCTATTTCTTTTCCCAAACCAGGGGCAGTAATCTGATATGAAACATACTCCACCAGTTCTTTTTTTCCGGTTACATATCCACCTCCAGAGGCCAGACCGCCTCCGGGGTTTTTTATCAGGGACCCTGCCATGATGTCAATATCTAAATTGCTCGGTTCCTCTTCCTCCACAAATTCCCCATAACAATTATCCACCATAATGATCGATGATGGCTGTTTAGCACGTATTATTTTCACCAGTTCTTCGATATCCCCGCATCTCAGTGAAGGTCTCAGGGAATAACCCCGGGAGCGTTGTATCAAAACCAACCTTACGGGAGATTCCAGTGCCTTTTCTATTGCCTGGTGATCAGGTTGTCCACTTGGATCAAGGGGCACTTCCCGGTATATGACCCCCCGGTCTGTTAATGTGCCATAATTGCTGTTTTCTATACCGATGACCTTTTTCAAAGTATCATAAGGAGTGCCTATGATGGACAGAATTTGTTCCCCCGGTCGCAAAAGGCTAAGCAAACAAGCCGCTATTGCATGGGTGCCGGAAATAATCTGGCCTCTGACCAGAGCATCTTCACAGGCAAAAATATCCGCATATATATCTTCCAGCAGATCCCTGCCTATGTCTCCATATCCATAACCGCTGGAAGCAGCGAAATGATAATCTCTTACATGGTTTCTTTGAAAAGCATTCAGCACTTTTACCTGATTATGATAAGCAACCTGTTCCATCTTCTCAAATTCTTTTGCCAGCACTTGTTCTGCATTTTTTATGATCGATAAACTGTTCAATTTTTTCCATCCTTTAATACAAATAAATTAGTGATTAAGATTAAGGGTTTCCGGAAGATCACTGTCCTCAATGATCATTAAGTCTCTGCGGTTTAAACCTTCTTTATCCACGATCCTTAAGGCCTGCAGGCGGATGGATTTCTCCACCAGATTTCTCACATACCTGGCATTACCGCTGTTGGGATGGCGGGTGCGGATAAAATTATTCAGTTCGTTTTTCAGTTTCCACCTGCAGCGGCTGGAAAGCTGATAGTCTCTTTCAGCATACATCTGCAAAGCGATCTGAAATAATTCTTCACTATCATAATCACAGAAATCGATATGAATCGGAAAACGTGATCTGAGACCGGGATTGGACCTGATAAATTTGCTCATCTCTGCAGAATAACCGGCCAGGATCACAATAAAGTCTTGCCGGTAATCCTCCATAGCTTTAACCAAAGTAGCGATGGCTTCCTGCCCAAAATCCCGTTCCCCGCCCTGGGACAGAGTATACGCTTCATCAATAAACATAATACCACCCAGTGACCGTTTTATCATCTCTTTTGTCTTCTGGGCAGTATGGCCGATAAATTCCCCTACCAAATCAGCTCTTTCAGCTTCAACCAGATGGCCTTTGCTTAACACATTGATTTCTTTGAAAATATTGCCCAAAATACGTGCCACAGTTGTTTTTCCTGTACCGGGATTCCCCTTGAATAACATATGCAGCACAGTAGAGTCAGCTTTAAGGTTTAACTGGGTCCTTTTGGTCTGGATCAATGAAAAAGCTGTGACTTCAGCTAAAGTTTTCTTGACCTCTTTTAGGCCAATTAATTTTTCCAGCTCTTTGAAAGAATCTTTATTGGGAAAGGAATCAGTGGGCAACGAAGGAAGATTATTGTCATTATCTGTAAACTTCATGGAAATAACCATTAATTAAAATCACCACTCTCCAATGATCTAAATTATTATATGATAAACGGATAAGAGTGGTGCTATTTGGAGCCTGTTATCAGCAGCAGGGTCTTTAGAAGACTATTCTGCGTTATCGAAATTCAGCAGGCTGATCGGTTTTATAGGGGCTACAGTGGATATGGCGTGTTTATAAACCAACTGCTGTTTACCGTCAAGTTCCACTACTACCGTAAAATTATCAAAACCTTTTACCATTCCTTTAATTTGAAATCCATTGACCAGATAGATGGTAACAGCAATTTTTTCTTTTCGCACCTGATTAAGAAATATATCCTGCAGATTGATTTGACTTTTACTCATGTAGTCAGGCCCCCATTCATATAATTCAACTTATAAATTTATTTCGACATGCCCTGTAATTGTCCTTCCAGAAACTCTGAAATTTTTGCCGCCAGTTCTTCGGAATCGCTGAATTTGCTAACATCAAACCAGTTTATCCGGGGGTCCCGGTTAAACCAGGTGAATTGTCTTTTTGCAAAACGTCTGGTTTCCCGCTTTATATCGTCTGCCATTTGTTCCCGGGTGATAAAACCCTGCAGGTAGCTGGATACTTGTTTGTAACCCAAAGCCTGCATAGGTTTATGATTCAAATTATATCCTGAATCCAACAGTTTTTCCACTTCCTCTATAAACCCGTTTCCGAGCATTTCCTCTACCCTGTTTTCGATCCTTTGGTAAAGGATTTTGCGTTCCAAATATAACCCTGCTGCTGCCAACTGATAGGTATTCTCTTTTTTCACCTGAAAATGTGAAAATGGTTTACCGGTAAGCTCAAATACCTCCAAAGCCCGAACGATCCTTTTTCGGTCATTGGGGCTGATTTTTTCTGCGTAAACCGGATCAATATGCTGAAGTTTTTCATATAAAAAATCTATTCCTTTTAAATCACTCTCTTCCATATATTTTTTCCGAACAGCAGCCGTTGATTCCTGGGGAAACAACTGATAATTATCAACCACCGACTGGTAATAAAGTCCGGTGCCTCCAACCAGCAAGGGGATCTTATTCCGCTGGTTTATATCCCTGATCAGCTCCTGGGCTGCTTTTTGATATTCAGCCACATTATATTCACTGTCCACATCCACAATATCGATAAGATGATGTTTCACCAATTTCTGTTCTTTACCGGTTACTTTCGCAGTGCCGATATCCATTCCCCGGTAAACCTGCATGGAATCACAGGAAATAATTTCTGTTCCCATCATTTGTGCTATTTGTATTGCAATGTGGGATTTCCCAACTGCCGTTGGTCCCACGATTGCCGCAAGTTTCAGCATTAAAACCACCTTCTCAAGAGTTAGCTCTTAACCATTTTTTTAAACTGTAATAATTCCATAACCAATCCTATTATGGGGGCTGTGAAACACTTTATTAAAATTAAGTTTTTCAAACTCGCTGCTTTTAACCTGCTCTTTCATCACCACTTTTTTCCTGGCCACCCGGCATGCTTCAGCAATGGATTCTCTGGTTACCGGGCTGGGGTCAGCAATGGCTCTTAGAGCATTAATGGGCTTACTGGCCATGAGGGGTTGGCGGAACATAGGATCGAAATAGACTATATCTAAGGAATCATCCTTCAATTCCTTGAGGAATTCATAATGGTTCCTGTGACATACTTCTATTTTCTTAATCGGCTCAGTCAGCCACGGGATTCTGGTCTGGTAGGTTTTCATGCCCCATTTGATGATAACCGCAATGGGAAATGATGATTCAAGCCCTAAAACAGGTTTATCGGAAAAATAGGATGCTACGATAGCATCTGCACCCATTCCCAGTGTACAATCCAAAAAGCTGTCACTGTTTTTTATTTCACAGGCTTTTATAAGTAAGTCTTCTGTTTGGTATTTTCTATAAGATGCCAGACGATTTTTAGCCATACTGGGATGGAAAAAGAGTTTTTCTTCTCCCACATGCAGTACAGGACCTTCATCATGCCAGACAATGATTCCCTGAGCGTCGTTTTCTGCTGACAGAACAGCAATACTTTTTCTGTTGCGGGGAACATATTCGATTTCCGTTTCTTTGATAAACTCCTTGAGTATATCGCTTTCCTTCTTCACTGATTGCGAAGTGGTAACAATTAGTCTCATCTTTACCTCTTAAACATACGCTGTAAATCGGAATGATTGATATTGACCATGGTAGGCCGGCCATGGGGGCAATTTTTATAATTCTCTTCAAGCAGCAGCTCCCTGACCATTTTATACATTTCCTGATAGCTCAATTTAGTTCCGGCAGTAACAGCTTTTTCACATGCCATACTTATCAATATTTCTTCCTTCAGGCTGACTGTTTCCCCCTCTTTCAGCATCTCGATAATATTTTGAATAACTGCCAATTCATTTCCTGCCACAAAACTGGGTACAGCTCTTACTACAATTGAATTATGACCAATAATATCGATTTCAAATCCTAATTCCTGCAAAATATTATTGTAATTTTCTATGGCCTCTGTCTGTTCACTGCTAATATCCAAAGCCAGAGGTAAAATCAATCTTTCGCTGACATAAGAAGCTTTATCCATCTTTAAAATATGATTGTAACAAATTCTTTCATGGGCTGCGTGCTGATCAATAATATAAAGGCCCTTTTCATTTTCTATGAGAATATATGAATTAAGCAGTTGCCCGATCACTGAAAAATTGCTGCTGCTTTCACCTATCCTATCGATATTTAAAAATTCTTCTTTTTTCTCCATTACAGCAGCAGATTCTTTATTTGCCATCAAAAGCGGATGATCAAAAAATATATCAGCAGGCGGGTCTTGTCTCACATAGCGTTCCATTGGCCTGTTCATGGTTTGAAAATGATTACCTACCCGAAATTCGCTGGTATCCAAATATTTTTAACCACACCGCTGACAAACCGAATCACAGTTTGTTCATCCCGAAAACGCACCTCGGATTTTTGCGGGTGGATATTCACATCGATACTTTCAGGCACAGCAGTAAGGGACAAAAAGAAAACCGGGAACTCCCTGGATACCAGTAAACCGCGATAAGCATTATCCATGGCCCGATTTAAAATGGGACTCTTAACAGGCCTTTTATTCACAAAGAAGAAGCCAAGCTTACGGTTGTTTCTTTTGTACTCAGGTTTTGAAATCAAGCCCTGTAAGGAGAACTGACTTCCCTTTTCATCCACTTCGATCAAAAATTGATTCATATCAGATCCGAACAGGGTAAAAACAGTATCCCGCAGAATTCCGTTTCCCGGCGTCTTAAACTGGGTCTTTTTTTGATTGTCAAAGACAAAAGATATCTCCGGATAGGCCAAAGCGTATTTGCAAACTGTATCATAAATGTTGTTTCCCTCACTGACCGGGCTTTTCAAAAATGTTTTGCGCACCGGGGTATTATAAAACAAGTCCCTGATAATAATTTTTGTGCCTTCTGCAGTAGGGTATCTTTCCAGTTTTTTGATCATGCCGCCTTCCACCAGGCACTTGCTGCCTGCTGCAGCATAAGTTTTGGTATAGAGTTCAATGCGGGAAACAGAAGCTATACTGGGCAAAGCTTCCCCGCGGAACCCCATAGTGCCAATTGCATACAGATCTTCTTCCCGGGCCAGTTTGCTGGTGGCATGCCGTAAAAAAGCCGTTGTCAACTGATCATGTTCGATCCCTGCTCCATTGTCTTCCACCTGAATTTCATCGATCCCCCCATTGAGGATACGGACATTGATCAGGGAAGCACCTGCATCGATGGAGTTTTCAATGAGTTCTTTCACAATGGAAGCCGGGCGTTCGATGACTTCTCCGGCAGCAATTTTATTGATCACTTCATCACTTAATAATTTAATGGCCATCTATAATACTGTCTCCGTCTCTTTACTGATGTCAAAACTTCTATACTGGTCATCGATTCTGTCCTGCAGGTAAATAAAGTCATAGCTGCTTTTGTTTTTCATCTGGTTGTACATAGAAATCCCTTCCTGGTGACAGGAGTCACAGCAATAACCTGGCACAGAGATACAGTAAACCTCATAATATTTTGCATTGCGGTGCTGAGCGGAAGAGTGTATTACTCTGAAACCGCCGCAATTTTTACATAAACGCAGCCTTTCTGTCTGGTCTTCGCTGATATAATCAGTATCATAAAATATGTTTTTATGGATAACTTCAAAATCCATGTTCTTTGCTCTGTTGCGGGCCACAATTTCTCCCCGGTTTTTAAAGGCATTTAATTGTGTTTTCACGATCCCCTTGATTTCCTCCATATTTTGCGGTGATTCTTTGAAACGCTCGGGTTTATAATCCGGTTCACGCAAATTTCCATAATCGATACCTGCCATGGCCATAATGATTCCCATATTCACATAGGGCAGAGCGGTTTCCACTGAATATCCGCCTTCCAAAACGGCAATATCGGGAGCCAATTTTTCATTTAATCTGGCATATCCCTGAGCGGAAAAACGCATATCAGCAAGAGGGTCAGTATAATGATTATCCTGGCCGGCAGAGTTGATTATCAATTCAGGTTTGAATTCTTCCAGTATCGGCATTACCAGATTGTCCAGGACAAAATGAATGCCGATATCAGTGGTCCTGGGCGGTAAAGGAATATTGATGGTAGTCCCGTATGCCAAAGGCCCGCCCCGCTCCTCCATAAAACCGCTGCCCGGATAAAGGGTCCTTCCATCCTGATGAAATGATATAAACAGCACATCCGGGTCGTGCCAGAAGATATCCTGGGTACCATCTCCATGATGCACATCAGTATCCACGATGGCCAGACGCTTGATATGATACTTTTGCCGTAAATATTCGATCATCACTGCTTCATTATTGATATTGCAAAATCCCCGGTTGCCGTGACTTACTGTCATTGAGTGATGTCCGGGAGGACGAACAATGGCAAACCCGTTTTTGATTTCTCCCTGCATCAAAGCATCGGCAATAACCAGAGTGGAACCGGCAGAAACTAAATGGGCTTCTGTTACCTGGGCAGCAACATCAGGAACACAAAAATGTGCCCTGGCAATGTCTTTGATTTGTGCCAGCTTTGGATTATACTCACTGATTTGAGGAAGATCCATGATCCCTTCTTCAAAGATCTGATCCCGGGTGTACAACAGTCGTTCTTCTCTTTCCGGATGAGTGGGAGAAATTGCCCAGTCAAAAGCAGGAAAAAATAATATTCCGGTGGGTTTGTTCTTCATTATTCAGTCACCCCCTTAAACTCTTCAATAAAACCAGGTGTGATCTGGATTCCTACCTCAAACATTTTACCCAACCTGTCCCAGCCTCTGATTACATTGAATTGCTCTTCCCTGAAAAATTGTGCTTCCCGGGCGTAGCTGGCAAGTCCACTAGATAAAGCCAGTTCTTCCAGATGCCGACTGGCCAGTTCCTTGATATCTTCCAGCTGCCAGCTCCTTTTTTTCCCTAATTGTCCCTGCTTTCCCCCGGGTTCTACTGTATAAAGGTCTGCCTGGGTATCCCCATGGACATGTACTGTTAATGTAGGTCTTGAGACAGCCGAGCCCAAAGCATTGGCGATTGGAGAACAGTGATGGAGGAAATGTTCAATTTTCATATCTGCACCTAAAATGGGTATGATCACCTGTGAGGCGGCTCCAATCCCTATGATCCTGTCTAACTGAAAAGGTTTGCGATTAACCACTTCCCACACTTTATATGCCGGTTCCTGTTCCCATTCTTTAAACATGGCTGAAATTGCATTTTTCAAACGTTCCAGTATGACTTGGATTACTTGATGGCACAAATCAGTCAATGGAATATTTAATGAAACAGCCACCATCTGTAATTTGTCCCGGGAGTCACTGACTGATCCGATGTCAAGATCATATATATAATTGAAGGCATCAGTAACCGTTGCAGATCCTCCTCCAAAACAGGCGGCAGGTCCTACTCTGTCCGGGCCGATTTGTAAGCTGTCTCCCTTCACTCTTAGTACGGAATCACCGCCTAAAGGGATTGACCTTACGGCGAAAGATTTTACATGGGTATATTGTTCATTGATTTTTGCCCCTTTGGAAGCATGGAGAGGCTGTCCTCCTATGATCAGTGAAATATCAGTGGTTGTGCCGCCAATATCTAAGACTACTGAATTTTTGCTTTCGCCGGTAGTGATGGCCAGTCCTCCCATAGTGCTGGCAGCAGGGCCGGAGAAAATCGTCTCACAGGGACTGTTTCTGGCTGCGTCAAGAGGCATGGTACCTCCATCGGCTTTCAAAATATGTACCGGTGCTTTGATTTCCCTGTCTGCCAACGCCTTAAGAAGGCTATCCAGGAAATCATTCCACATTTCAATGGTTCTGGCGGTTAAATAAGCTGTATAGGCCCGGCGGGGAAAGTTAAGCTGCTGAGCGGTCTGGGAACTTATTATCACCTGAGCCTGGGGAAACTTTTCAGCAAAGATATGTTGAACCAGTCGTTCATGACTATTATTACGGTTGGCAAATTTACCTGCAACCGCCACTCTGGTAATATCCATTTCTTGAAGATGCCTGATCATATCATTGATCTCATTATAATCAGGAGCTTCCAGTTCATTACCGCGAAAATCGATACAGCCTTTTAAGAAAAAACTATCCGGTGCCATATCATATGAGTCAAATGGCAATCCATAGCCGGGTATCAGGATCAGGGCAGTTCTGGGACCGCTGTCAGTAGTAATAAGGTTGGTGACCAAGGTGGTGCTCAGCACGATCCGCTCAATTTCATCAAACTGGATATCCATCAGCAGTTTATCCAGTACCGCTAGTAAACTATGGGCTAGATTATCGCTGTCCGTTGCTTCTTTGGCCCAGTTAAGGATCTGGTTCCTGTGATAAACCACTCCATCAGTAAAAGTTCCGCCTACATCTATACCTATCAACACTATTCATACCCCCTTTGGCTTGTTATTTCTTAGTATTGATAATTTCTTTCCATTTATAAATGTAAAGTAAAGCATCTTTAGGACTGAGACTGTCTATATCCAGGGAATTTATTTCTTCTGTTACCGGGTCAATATCATCAAACAACTGCTGCTGCAATATATGTTGAGATTTTCCCGGTGCCTTTTCTTTTTCCAAGCCTTCCAGAATGGCCTGAGCCCTGGTGATGACCGGCGCAGGCAAACCTGCCATTTCCGCCACATGGATCCCATAGCTTTTATCAGCTTTTCCCGGCAATACTTTCTTTAAAAATACTACATTATCACCGGAATCCAAAACCGAAACAGACAGATTGGTCAGTGATGGCAGCTCATCAGCAAGTTCTGTAAGTTCATGATAGTGGGTAGCAAAAAGGGTTTTAGCTTTTATTTTCTGAACGATAAATTCACTGACCGCTTTGGCTATGCTCAGTCCGTCATAGGTGCTGGTGCCCCGGCCGATTTCATCCAGAATAATCAAGCTGTTACGGGTGGCATTGTTTAATATATTCGCCACTTCAACCATTTCCACCATAAAGGTACTTTGTCCGGCTGCCAGGTCATCGGCAGCCCCAACCCGGGTAAATATTTTGTCAACCATGCCGATCTCTGCATGGTCAGCAGGTATAAAACTGCCCATTTGCGCCATTAATATTAAAAGGGCTGTCTGCCGCATAAAAGTACTTTTGCCGCCCATATTGGGTCCGGTAATGATGGCAAAACGGATGTCATTGTCCATTCTTATGTCATTGGGCACAAAACGGGAAGTCAATAAATGTTTTTCTACTACCGGGTGGCGTCCGGCTTTTATCTCCAGATTTTTATCCCGGCTGATGCAGGGACGGACATAATTATTTACATAAGCTGCCTCACTTAAAGAATAGATTACATCCAAATCAGATATTTTATCCGCCAGTGCCTGGATCCGGTCAATATATGAGGCAAGTTCTTCACGGATTTTAATAAATTCATCATATTCCATGGCAAACAGCTTTTCCCTGGCACCTAATATCTGGCCTTCATAATTTTTTAATTCCTCATTTATGTATCTTTCGGTATTCACCAGGGTCTGTTTGCGGTGATAATCAAGGGGGACCAGATGTAAATTGGATTTGCTGACTTCAATATAATAACCGAACACTTTATTAAAACTTACTTTTAAATATTTAATGCCGGTCCGCTGCTTTTCACGATTCTCGAAATCTATCAGCCACTGGGAACCTTCCTGGCTTAATTTTTTAAGTTCGTCAATGGCAGCAGAATACCCTTTCTTTATTATACCCCCTTCTTTTATTCCCAAAGGCGGGTCATCATCAACAGCGGCATCAATTAAGTCAACTGCTTCCTGTAAGAGGTCGATTTTGCTGATGTTTTTTAACAGCTCACTGGAGGCCTGAGCGGATATCTCCTTTAGCTTTGAGCAAGCTTGAATAGACAGTTTCAAGGCAATCAAGTCCCGGGGACTGGCAATGCCGCTGCCGATCTTTCCCGCCAGCCTTTCCATGTCATAGACTTTGACCAATGCTTTTTGCAGCTGGTCCTTTAAGATCAGGTGGGTTTTTATCTCCTCCACTGCATCAAGTCTTTGGTTTATGGCCTCAATGTTCATTAAGGGCTGCTCCAGCCATCTTTTTAATTTTCGTTTGCCCATGGCCGTATTGCAGAAATCCAGTACCGAGATCAATGAACCATCTCTTCTGCCGTCTCTTATTGAAGATGTCAATTCCAGATTTCTGCGGGTAGAAGCATCCATTTCTACATAATTAGCAGTATGGTAATGATTGATGGTTTTTATATGTCTCAAGTGATTTTGCCGGGTTTCATTTAAGAAAGTAATGATCAAACCGGCGGCTATTATCTCTGAACTGCTTAATTCTAATTCCTGGTCAGCCTCAAGTCCCAATTGATTTTTTAGTAATTCAGCTGCTGAATCTATATCAAAAACTGCTGATTTTACCTTTGTAAAAATGTTAGGCAGATTTTCAAATGCTTTTTCATACCATTTATTATCCATTGGACCAGGTGTGATCAGGCATTCGGCAGGTCTTAAACGAAATATCTCACTGGTCAGTTCATTTAAAGCATCATTTCCGCAAAATTCTGTTACCCAAAATTCACCGGTACTGATATCGCTGTAGGCAAAACCGATCACATCTTGACTTTCAAAAATGGCCGCCAGGTAATTATTGCTATTATCATGAAGCATGCTGTCATCAAGGACTGTACCGGGAGTTATAATCTGGGTTACTTCCCTTTGTACGATTCCTTTGACAGTTTTAGGGTCTTCCATCTGTTCACAGATAGCCACTTTATATCCCCGGGAGATCAGTTTGGCAATATAATTAGATGCAGAATGATAAGGGACACCGCACATAGGAACCTTTTTATCCCCATTATCCCTGGCAGTCAGAACTATTTCCAGTTCTCTTGAGGCTAAAACTGCATCATCAAAGAACATCTCATAAAAATCACCCAACCGAAAGAATAATATTGCATCCTTATGTAACTCTTTAATGGTTAAATACTGCTGCATCATTGGTGTTAGCTGGGACAAGATTTATACCTCCTATAGTAAAACCCGGTTGTGTCTAGCCTATGGCGACG
>JAAZFJ010000411.1 GCA_012511795.1 Syntrophomonadaceae bacterium | reverse complement strand
TTAAAGGCGATCTCCATGATATTGGTAAAAACCTTGTCAGGATGATGATGGAAGGAAAGGGATTGGAAGTAATCGATATAGGTGTTGATGCACCTGCTGAGAAATTTATAGAGAAGGCAAACGAAACTGGTGCAGAAATAATTGCTTGTTCAGCATTGCTTACCACAACAATGCCTGAAATCAAAATAGTAGTGGATGAGATAGTGCGAGCAGGTATACGGGATAAAGTAACAATTATGATAGGTGGAGCGCCTGTGACAGATTCATTCTGTAAGCAGATTGGTGCTGATGTTTATACCCCTGATGCGGCGACAGCGGCTGATGAGGCTGTGAAGATATGTGCTGCCGAGTAATGGACTGGGCAGTGGCCTGGGTTGAGTAGTGGCTGGGCAGTGGCTTGGACTGAGAGCAAAGGGGCTGGGCAGTGGCTTGGGCTGAGTAGTGGCCGGATAGTATCCTGGGCAGTGGCCTGGCTGAGTAGTGGCCGGATAGTATCCTGGGCTGAAAGCAATGGGCTGGGTGGGCAATTGACTGAGGCGTAGCCGGTTCTTACATCAGGGTGTATCAGAATGTATCAGTGCTTAGAAAGGCTTGTATCCTTGCTGTTCACATTGCCATTAAAAACACTACAAATGCGCGCTTTAAGGCGACCGATAACGCTCCAGTCGATGAACAGGAGTGCTGGACCAACGATTACCGAGCGATAACGGTATATAGTATCTGGTACGTTTTCAACCACAAGTATATTAATAAATATATAGCATAACAGGAAAGCCAGTATTCCTAACAGGAGGCTTTCCTTTTTCTTTATGCTGTTGAATATCCCTATCGCAATAAGAAGCATACACACATACCAGCAAACCACATCTATACTTACAATCACATTTAAAATAGTACTTCCGCTGATTTCAGTGATTCCCGTGTTCCCTGGATAGGGGAGAAGAAAGTAATTTGCCGCTGAAGCCAGGATGTTTCGGCTTGATGCTAGTAGTCTTACCGTTTCAACCTTGTTGGCAACATCGACTCCGAAATCGCCAATCTCATCTGGGAACATGATTGCGTGATAGTTTTCCAGCAGAGGATTCGCAGTAAAAATTATTCGGCTTTGCTTTTTCGATTTCCGTACTAGTAAACAAACGAATACAGCCTGAAAGTTTTTGTTTGAACATAAGGTAAAGTATGGTATAATGTGTACTCGGATGTGTTTTTATCTATGTCTTCAGAAAAGGCTGACTTCTATAGGACGGCGATGAATGAAGATGAATTGATTACCTTCCTTGGTCAGGTGGTGGCCATCAAAGCCCAAAGGCTAGTGAAATATATACTCATGTAACGGAAAATAGTATAAGCAAAATAGTAAGTCAGCTGGACTACATTATGAATGAAGTAAAATAATCTATAGGTTTAAATACATAGTGGAGATTCACGAAATAGTTCGCAAACTCCGAATAGGTTGGCGGGATTTGCGAAGTACGCGAATGATGTAGTTAGGCAAAATCAGGTGCAGAGAGAAGCGCCATCCGTGGCGCTAATATTTAAAGGAGCGAAAAATGAAATACTTCACCAGAGACCTATGGTTAATGTTTAGATTGTTGTTTAGGGCCCGCCATCCGTGGCGGACTCTGACTTCGAGGGGCACCTGACTTCACATAACAAAGCAGTCAGCACAAGGGTGCGTGGGGGAAGTCATCCGTCTTTATACCATTGACAGCAGGAGCGCGAGCAGGCACCACACCGATTCGCTGGGTGACTCGCACCGCCAGGGAGAAGGGCTCTGAGGGTCCAGCTCATCAGTGTCGCAGATGCCGGACGTTATGCGAAATGCCAAAAATAAAAACAAAGAGGTGTATTTTATTATGATAAAAAATAAGATATCAATATTTTATTTGTCAATAATTCTAACAAGCATTACCTTTCTAATATCGTTGGCCAGCCTACTATATCAAGATATTTATACAAAAAGAATAAATCAGATCACTCATTATGAATTAATGGGGCAGGATTTGGTAACATTGGTAGTTTCATCTTTATTTTTGCTAGTTATTTATTTCATGGACTACAATAAAATTAAGACAAAAATAATATGGCTAGGATGTTTGATGTATATATTTTATATATACGCTTATTTTAGTTTTGGTGGAATTACAAGTGTATTTTATATTCTTTATCTCGCAATCGCAGGTCTATCACTATTTTTATTCTTTGCATTAATTATTGATATTGCAAGAAAAAATATGACTTTAAATATCATAGATAGTTATCCTAGAAAAACAATTTCAATTTACTTTATTATCTCAATATTAATTGTTACATTTATTGAGCTTAGTGAATTAATTAGTAAAACAATATTATTACAAGGAGAATTAAATCCATACTATGTATTTTATGTATTAGATTTGAGTTTTATCTTTCCGTTTATCATTATCATTGCTATTTTAAATTATAAAAAAGTTTGTTGGGGTTTTCTACTCAGTGGTGTAGCATTAATCAAAATAATCACTATCTTACCCGCTGTTATTTTTAATGATATTTTTTATAGAATATATACAGGAAAATTCATTGATTTAGGTTTTGATGTAATAGCATCTGTAATTACCATAATTGGAGCCATTGTTTTATATTTCTATCTACGAAGTATAGATAACAATGAAACAAGTGGCACTTCGCATAACATGGGGTTTAAGCTCCGTTGCCGGGCAAACATTAAAACATATTTATGAGGTTAAGGTTATGGAATGGGAGTATGTCTGGGATAGTATATATTTTAAAGAAGGTGAAGTTCAAAAAGATTTATTGCCAACCGTTGTAAGTGCAGTTGAATTATTCAAAAGTTCAAATGTTAAGAATGTACTTGATTTAGGTTGTGGAACAGGGCGCCATAGTATATTTCTTGCTAATTCAGGCTTTGCGGTTACGGCGACTGATATTTCTG
>JAAZFJ010000410.1 GCA_012511795.1 Syntrophomonadaceae bacterium | reverse complement strand
TTTCATGGGGGTGATAACATTGGTGGAATCCTCCGCAGTTGGTGCGATAGGTGCCTTAGTTTGTGCTGCACTTAATAAAAAACTGAACTGGAATATTATTGATGAATCTATGGAAGATTGCTTACATACGACTACTATGGTGATGTGGATTCTTTCAGCAGCATTCTTTTTTAGTGCCGTTTTTGACGCGATAGGAGCAGTTAAAGGTGTGGAAGCATTACTGAATTTAGCTGGTGGAAATAAATGGATTACGTTGATATTAATGCAAATAAGCTTTATATTTTTAGGAATGGTTTTAGATGATACAGCAATGCTTGTTATTGTTGCTCCAGTATATATTCCCATTGCTGTAAAATTAGGCTTTGATATTAGATGGTTTGGTGTTCTGTATGTTCTTAACTGCCAGATGGCTTTTATTACTCCACCATTTGGATACAATCTTTTCCTAATGAAAGGGATAGCTCCAAAAGAAATCACAACTGAAATAATCTATAAATCTGTTACACCCTTTGTTTTATTGCAACTACTTGCACTGGCACTAGTAATGATATTCCCTCAAATTGCAATGTATATACCATCCTTAAGATTTGGAGTCTAAAATAAAAATAAAATGTTTACATGAGCAGGCTGTTTAGTATAAATAATCTCAAAGTATTGATTTATAACTACATAATTAATACGCAAAATAGGCTTTATTTAATGCTTATAATAGTTTTAAGATTATATTATGATAAACATAGTCATAGTATTGTTTAAAATATTTAATGATAAGGAGTAAAGAGTATGAGCAATATTTTAAACTATTTTAGTAATCAATTACGTATTTCTTTAAGCGATAACAGTGTTAAATGTGAGAGGGTGTCTGAAAAATTGTTCGAGGATTAACTGGGTGGTGTAGGCTATGCCGCCAAAGTGCTCTATGAAGAACTAGAACCGGGTATTAACCCATTAGGTAGAGAGAACAAGATCATCTTCGCTACCGGTCCCCTGACCTCCTACCAAGTTCCTGGTGGAGGGAGTATTGAAATTTGCTTTAAATCACCTCTAACAAATGGTTGGGGGGAAGCAAGATGTGGCGGAAATTTTGGACCTGACTTAAAAAGGGCTGGTTATGATTACATTATTTTTGAAGGAAAATCACCAAACCCAGTCTATATTTACATTAATGATGATAAAATTGAATTTAAAGATGCAAGCCACCTAATGGGTAGAATGGTTTCAGAAAAAATAAAAATAATCCGAAAAGAACTTAATGAAGGCAATATCTCTATTATGTCCATAGGAGTTGCCGGTGAAAATTTAGTAAAGTTTGCAACAGTGATGAATGAAGAAAGAGCTGCTGGTAGATGGGGCGGAGGTGCAGTAATGGGTTCCAAAAATCTGATTGCTGTTGCTGTAAAGGGTTCAGGTAAACAAGAAGCAATGGGCTCAGATAATTTTAAGGAAGCACTCAAAGATATAGTAAAAGTATTGAGGAATAATGAAACTGTAAAAGGTTTTAAAGAATTTGGTACAATTGGTGATATGCCGACAGTTGATACAGATGGTGATTGGCCAACTAAAAATTGGCAATCAAATAGTTGGGGGAAGGGTCAGGAACTATTCGACCATTATGACAAAAATAATTACATTACCAATAAAATGTGTTATAAAGGCTGCCCTATTGCCTGTGGCAGGATAGTCCATGTCAAAGAAGGAAAATTTCAAACGCCCCAGCATGAAGGAGCAGAATATGAATCAGTAAGCGCTTTTACAGCTTTCGTGCTAAATGAAGATGTGGATGCAGCAATCCACAGTAGTTATCTGTGTAATGAATTTGGTATAGATACCATTTCAACAGGTGCTGTTATTGCCTTTGCTATGGAGTGTTATGAGAATAAATTGCTTTCAACAGAACAAATAGCATGTTTGGATTTATCCTGGGGCAATGCCGAAGTGCTACCAGTTTTAGTGGAGATGATTTCAAAAAGAGAAGGGCTTGGCAATCTCTTGGCAGAAGGGGTAATGAGGGCTGCAAAACAGCTTGGACCAGAAGCAGAAGAGTATGCTATACACTGCAAAGGACTTGAAGGTCCTGCCCATGATCCACGTTCTGGGAAACTACTTGCAATAACTTATGGCACTGCAAATCGAGGGATGTGTCATATTCATCCACTTGAAGGAATGGCATATGATTCCGGGAAGACTGACTGGGGAATGATGGCCTATGGAGTACCAGATCCTAATGAAATTGATCGATGGGATGAAAAAGGCAAGGGTGCCATTACAAAGATTCTTCAGGATGGTTTGATTTTACCAGATATTCTTGGTGTCTGTAAGTTTTTTATGTATGCGGGGCTTACGCTAGAACATTATGCCAAGATACTATCTGCTTTAACTGGTATGTCGATAAATGGGAAAGAGTTAGTAAAAATTGGGGAAAGAGTTAGCAATTTACAGAGGCTGTTTAATAACAGGGAGGGTATTGGTAGGCAAGAAGACTTGATTCCTGAAAGAGTAAAGCAAAAACCTCTGTTCGGCTTTTATCAAAATGAAGAAAGATGTGCTATAAAAGATTTTGAGAGTATGTTGGAAGAGTATTACCAGGCAAGAGGTTGGGATCCCCTAACTGGTATACCAAAGAAAGAAAAGTTAGTGGAGCTGGGATTAGTATTGGATGAGTGATCAGAAAAAGGTATTAATAATAGTGAGAATAAATGGTAAGCTTTGAACAATCTTGAAAAAAATACATTAATGGTGATATATTGGGGAATGACAATACCATTTTAAAGAAAGATACTGTACTAAAAAGACTAACCGATAATTATCTTACCACTCTGGATAATGTGGGTTTGGTATTTTGGTCAACAATGTGCCTAAATGGAGATAGTATATTTTGTACGAAGATGATGAGATAAAGATTTTTTCAATTTGTGGTTCTCTTCATATGTAAACTTATAATCAAGGAACCTGCCCTTTCAAAGAAATAATAACAGTGGCCTTGTCTTAAAACAGGGCCACCTCAGGCCTATTTGGCAAATTATGGAACTATGCTCTCAAGAGACAGACTTTCTAACATCTTCCGATCACTTTCTTTGAGGGCTACCCTCTTCATCAATTTTTTACCATATATTTATAATGATGCGAATCATTTGCTATACACATCTTCTTTTCTTCAATTATCTCGTGGACTGTATCGCAAATATTTCCTCAGAAGGAGGCCCTAATCCCCAAATGAAGGCTTACCAGTACCTCTATAGGCCCCTTATGAGACAGACGAGCGAGATCTTTTCTTTGATTAGCGCCTATGGCAGAAGGAAAAGACCCTCTTCTATCAAAGATACGTTTTTGGATAATACTGCACCGTGCCCCATCCACTATACATATGTCACAAATAAATGAGTCCCGGTGCAATGTAATAACCGGAGAAGAAAAGAACAAAGTGTATATGAGGATATCAAAGGATAATTGAGAGAAAGAAAGTATCGTACATGCTCTTCTGAGCGACTAGGATGCCCTGCAGTTAGGAAGAGGGCACAATGCCCCCAGGATTCATTGACAAATATTATAGAGCATTAAATAAAGCTGAAAAATAGTTAAGAAATTAATAAACTGGAGAAGGATACTGCCAGACTCAAGAAAATGATCGGGAAACAGGCCTAAGAAGAGCCATATTTTAAAAAAATAGAAAGTTTCTCTATCATAGACAGTCAATATTTTAAAGTAGAAAGAAAGGATGTAGACTAAGGGGTATAGCAAGTCCAACTTTCTATTAACAGAAAAAAAGAAAATAAAACTAAAGAAGGGTAAAAGATATTACTCAAAGACAAATCCAGGACATTGTATACCATCATCCATACTATACTGTGGTTACCCGAAAGCTATAGCGCAGCTGCATAGAAAGAATATTAAAGCAAATCACAAGTGGTTGCAGCACTTGATGCGAGAACTGAATATCTAGGGGAGGATAAAGCGTAGATGCGTCACTACTACCAACGTTAAGTATAATAAACCCATCTATACCAATCTCATTAAAGATAAAGCAGTAACAAGCATCAATCAAATCTGGTGCAGTGATATAACCTATACCCGCATCCTTTTAAGCTTTGTCCATCTGATAGCTATCCACGATTTCTACTTCTTCATAGTCGTAGGATATGTTGTTGGCAGAATTTTAAAACCCAAATTAATTCTTGAAATGATTAGAGAGCTTAAAATGGCCATAGCTGCAGGAATACTGAGAACCTGATACACCATTCCAACCAGGAGGTCCAGTCCAGTACGTCTCAGCCGGATACACTAGCTACTTAAAGAACTTTGTATCAGAACCATTGAGCCAAGGGCATTCCTTACATAGAAACATTCTTTAAAACTATAAGGCTAGAGGAATCGTATCTATAGCAACATGAAAATATTTTAATGTGTAAGAAAAATTTTCTCTGGTACATAATAGAAGAAGGTTGTATTCAGCATCGGTTATAGAATTCCAGAGGAATTTAAGAATATACTCATTGAGGATGCCTTCAAGTAAAGTAAAAAAGCTAAGAACTGATAAATACACTATCCTTTAAACTTGGAAAGGAGAAAGGTTTGCAAGAATGGATGCATAAAGTGGGATAATGAAATAATCAGGATGTCATCTGCCTTTGGTGGCTACCACGTAGTCCTGGACTATGAAGATGAGTATACCTTAAAGGCATGGTTCAGTGATTTTATAATAGGTAAGATTGACCTGGTATCCTCATCATTTTATACTGTATCTAACAGATAATATGAGTATACACTGAAACCTATGTGTTGGTTAAACCAAAAACTTCAATAACTAAACATCAACGAACAAGTTTTACGCTATACTTTAATAAGGTATTTTAAGGGGATGGAGCCCCTTTAATCGTATGTTCT
>JAAZFJ010000062.1 GCA_012511795.1 Syntrophomonadaceae bacterium | reverse complement strand
GATTTGCTGGATCAGGCCGTTGCGCGTATACCGGAACGTTTCCTTCGTTCCTTGACCGGTGGTTTCAATGTGCAGGAAGCAAAAAAGCAGGATGGTGACTACTACATATTGGGCGAATACATAGAAGATGGCTGGCTGGGCAATTTCATCATGTTTTATTACGGTTCATTTAAAGCCATGCTGGCTGATGAACCTTATGTCTGCTGGGAAGAAGAGATTACGGATACCGTCCTGCACGAACTGCAGCACCATCTGGAATCCCTGGCCGGAAGAGATGACCTGGCCGTAAAAGAAATGGAAGAACTGGCCCAGGCTCTCCGCCAAGGCTGATGTTACAGAAAGAACGTCAGACTGTAACACCCTAAAATGCAAAATAGTAGGAATCCAGTAAATAGTCCCGCTGGTATTTTACTGCTAACTGGTGCAGATAATTTTTCAGCAGCTTTAAGCTGATTTCACTTTGCTGATATTTTTCGATTCTGCCGAAGAAACCTGCCCTCTCTTTATCCGAGGCCACATCTTTGAAATATGCCCACACATGCTGGGCAGCATTGATGGCATTTCCCTTCATTTCAGGGTAGAGCAAAACCTCTTCCAAAAGCTCGTAAAACTGAACTGCCGGGTATCCGCTTTTATCCTTGAGTAATTCCCTGATGGTCTGATAATCCTGGGGAGAACGCTCCAGGACCACATATTTGTATTTGCTCCATTCTGCTTCCAAAACTCTGATGCTTGGCTCCCGGGAGGTGCAGTTGATGCATTTGAGGGCTGATAAATTTTTATCCTTTACTTCCAGCATGATGTCTAAACAGCGTCCGTTTAAATCATGGGAAAACTCCATGAACTCTCTGATGCGTACGGTTTCGGAATGAGAACCGGGTTTTTTCGACGGTTCCTGCTGGGAATAATGTATTTTCTGGCGGCCGTCTTCAGGCTTCCAGGTCAAAGCACATTCATCGATCCAATCCATTTCCGGTGTTTCATGATCAGCCGGATTGATCCAATGGTGAAGATTATCAAAAATTACCGGGGCATTGACGGCCCGGCTGATCGCCAAAAGATCAGCAATATTATAGGAGCGGTCATCATTTTCTATGACCAGACGCTTTTTAACCCTCTCGCTTAATTGTTCATAATGGAAAATGAATCTGGCAGACGACGCTTTTTTATCATTATATACCCCGCCGATATGCAGCACGATTTTATGTGTTCCATCCAGGTCCAGACTGGAAAGCACCCGCTCATGGTATTCCAGATCCTCCACTGCTCTTCTTACCACCCCTTCATCTGGAGAATTGAGTACAGTGTATTGACCAGGGTGCATGGAAACCCGCATGCCGCTGCTTTTGATTTTGGTGCCGATCCTGTGAAATTGCTCGGAAAAATCTTTATGCCAGGGCAGCTGGTTCACAGGGCTTGAGCCAAATGGGATCAGATCTGAACTGATGCGGAAAAGCCTGATGTTATTGGCAATATTATAATCAATGATCCTGTCCAGGATGATCAAATTATGGCCGATCAGCTCATAAAGCCGCTTAGGAGTGGCATTTTTCAGGATACAGTTTTTAAATTCAGCATTTCTTACTCCTACCGTGAGACAGGCATATCCAATGCTCATAACCAGCTTCCCCCATTGGTTTTTCTTCATTACAGGCTACACCAAAGGTCCTGGTGCAACACGGCAGACTCATTTTACATGATGTGCTTAGAGTACGCAATAGCATGACAATTGGGGACGTACCCTAATTGTCAACTTTTGGTTAGTTGGCTAGGGGAAAGCAGAAAGTGGAAAGGGGAAGGACATAGCGGTTTGTTTAATCAAAGTACTAAACTTCACAGTAATTCTAATCAGTTATCGGAAGATACTGTTATAAAGATCATGCAAATTAAATCGCAGGGGGGCGCAACGCTGTTCCGGATAATATATAATATAGGAAACAATTGGCCGGAAAATTTGTCAGCAAAGGGAGGGTGTGGATGAAAATAGCGGTTGCGGGCATGGGGTATGTGGGGCTGTCCAATGCGGTTCTGCTGGCGCAGCACAATGAGGTTATTGCTGCCGATATAAACAAAGAAAAAGTGGAGATGGTGAATCTTAAAAAGTCTCCCGTTATGGACCGTGAGCTGGAGGAGTATTTATTAGATAAAAGGCTTCGTTTGACTGCCACCACTGATATGCATGAAGCATACAAAGATGCGGAATATGTGATCGTGGCGACACCCACTGATTATGACCCGGTAATGAACTTTTTCAACACCAGGACGGTGGAAACTGTCATCGCCAATGTCCTGGCCATCAATCCTGAGGCAGTGATCGTGATCAAGTCAACGGTGCCAGTTGGCTATACCAGCAAGGTGAAGACCATGTTTAAAACAGACAATGTCATCTTTTCCCCGGAGTTTCTGCGGGAAGGGAAGGCGCTCTGGGACTGCCTGTATCCTTCCCGGATCATCGTGGGGGAGAAGTCGGAACGGGCGAAAAGGTTTGCAGACTTACTGGTACAGGGGGCGATAAAGGAAGACATTCCGGTCCTGTTTACCAATTCCACCGAAGCGGAGGCAGTGAAACTGTTTGCCAATACATATCTGGCTCTTCGGGTAGCGTATTTTAACGAGCTGGATACTTTTGCGGAAATCAGGGGGCTTGATACCAGGCAAATCATCGAAGGAGTCTGTCTGGATCCGCGCATCGGTTCCCATTATAATAATCCTTCCTTTGGTTACGGCGGTTACTGCCTGCCCAAGGATACCAAACAACTGCGGGCCAATTACGCAAATGTTCCCAGTGCTTTGATAGGTGCTATTGTGGATTCCAACTCCACTCGCAAGGATCACATCGCTGAACGGATTATCGCCATGAAGCCTGAGGTAGTGGGCATTTACCGCTTGACCATGAAAACGGATTCCGATAACTTTCGCTCTTCCTCCATCCAGGGCATCATGAAGCGGATCATGGCCAAAGGGATAGAAGTGGTGGTCTATGAACCGGCCTTGAAAGAAGAACACTTTTTCAATTCCCGGGTGATACGGGATCTGGAGGAGTTTAAAAAAGTCTCCGATGTGATCGTTTCCAACAGACTCTCCGACGAACTCCTGGATGTACAGGAGAAAGTCTATACCAGAGACCTCTACGGTAGAGACTAAAGTTGATACCCCTCCGGAGGGGTATGCCCAGGATGGGTACTTGCTTCCTGTCATTTGGAAGCGAAAAGAACGTCTCCATGCTTCCATGCTTATCCTTATTTTTCACCAAAAACTGCCAAGTATCATAAGCTATAGAAATCCAGTATTTAATTGGTAAGTAGAAAAGGAGTGGTTTTTATGGCTATAATCAGGGTCCCTCAGGACCAAAGCACGATACAGCAAGGTGTTAATGCTGCAAATCCCGGTGACATCGTTTTGGTGGATAGAGGAAATTACAAGGAATCAGTAATCGTCAGCACCAACTCCATTTCCATTGTGGCCAAGGATAGGCTTGGTGTGGTCCTTGAGTCCGACAACGTTAATGAGAATGCGTTCAAGCTCGACGACACATACAACATAGAAATCTATGGTTTTATCATCCAAAACTCCCTGCGGTCCATATGGGTTTACAGAGGCGGATACCACCGTATCATTGGCAACATCTTTCAAAATCATAATGCCGACGGGATTATTTTTGAAGATTCTATCGGCAATTTCCTTTACCAGAATGTTATTCGCCGCAACTTTTCTGTTGGTGTATTGCTTGGCTGGTCGAACCCCGGTTCGAGAAGCAACTGGCTGGTTGAAAACGAGATCTGTCATAATGGCGGCCACGGCGTGGAAATTTGGACCCCCGGCGCTACCGGCAATGCCCTTATCAATAACAAAATTGAAAAGAACGATGGAGAAGGAATTTTCACAAAAGGTCAAAACACGCTGCTATATGGCAACCGGGTGGAACACAATACCGCAAACGGCGTGAGGCTGCTGTTTGGTTACAACTCGGCGGTGGCTGAAAACAGCGTAAAAGCCAACTGCGGCAATGGAATTGAGATCTCCAGTAATCAAAATATTGCTATCGCCAACTATTTGAAGAAAAACCAGGGCACTGATATTGTGATCTCCGGCGACGAAAATATCATCCAGGGAAATAAAGATGGAGAATTACTAAACAGCGGCAACAACAACATTCTCCT
>JAAZFJ010000061.1 GCA_012511795.1 Syntrophomonadaceae bacterium | reverse complement strand
TTGTAAATGGCTTAATAAGCCAGTTTGCAGTCCATGTTACATATAGACCTTTAGGGTTCTTACCGACGTTTTTAATGCTTTGGAAATCTACCTTCATCATCATAGGGTAGATCATTACCCATATTAATATAGCCGTAGGAATAGAAACATTGGCATATTCAAACTGTCCTAAAAAATCAGGTACCGCAGGCAAAAATTTACCAATCAAGACACCTGCTGCCATGCAAAGAACTACCCATACCGTTAAATACTTTTGAAAAAATCCTATTCCTGCTGTTTGCTTTTTATTCATATATGTTTCCTCGTTCTCTAAAAGTTATTATTTAGATTCACTTTTCTGTGCTTCAATTATATAGGAGGCTACAAACTCTTCCGCACTTTTTCCGGGCACCCAACTTTTGATGATATCTTTACTGTTATCTTTGGGAATCATGCGGATGTTCATAAAACCGGAATTTTTAAGCATATTTTCGATATTATCCACATGTTCGGCCCCGGCAATACAACCGGCAAGATTAGCAAAATCATTTTTTATAGACTCCGGTATTTTTGCTGTGGCAACTACATCAGATATCGAAATTCGCCCACCGGGTTTGAGTACCCGATAAGCTTCATTAAAAACCTTCTGCTTCTCTAAAGACAGATTAATAACACAATTTGATATGATGACATCAATTGTGTCATCTGCCACCGGCAGGTGCTCAATTTCCCCCAAGCGAAATTCAACATTTTTATAACCGCTTTCTCCGGCATTTTTCCTGGCCAGCTTAATCATTTCGGGTGTCATATCTACACCGATTACGAAACCAGTTTCACCAACCTGTCGCCTTGCAAGAAAACAGTCAAAGCCTCCGCCACTTCCCAAATCAAGAACTACGTCTCCTTCCTGAAGTGACGCTATCGCAATCGGATTGCCGCATCCTAAACCCATATTCGCCTGGTCGGGCATATTTGTTAAATCATCTTCTGAGTACCCTAAATTTTTAGCGGCTGCATTAGTATCAATGGCAGGATCACCGCCACAACACCCCGGACTACAGCAACAGCCGCTTGAACCTTTCAGCGCGACTTGAGAATAATTTTTTCGAATCTTCTCCCTAAGTTTTTCTTTATCTTTCATCAAAATCACCTCCAAGATTATCGTAATATGCTTATTTCATTTCAATGCAATGACCACAACATAGCTCCACACATATCCTACAGCCATTACAACGCTCACTGTCAATTTCCATTCTTGAACCCAACGGTTCGTCGTCATCTTCAATCCATGTAATCGCACCAGTTGGGCATTCCTTCAAAGGTTTGCATATACGATTGTCTGAAGCACATTTTGATTTGTCAATGTATGCCTTCATATTTCTCACCCTCTGGCCTTTTGCAAAAGCTTTACAACCTCATCGGTTTTTAGAACCTTGCCATAAGAGACTACTTTTCCATCTACAACCAGGGCGGGGGTCGTCATCACACCATAGGCTGCAATCTGGGAAAAATCGGTTACGTGGTCGATTGTTGTATCCATCCCGAGCTGCTCCAATGCGGCCTTTGTTGCCGTTTCCAATGCATTGCATTTAGCACATCCGGTGCCGAGAACCTTGATACCTGCGCCTTCGGTCTTTGCGGTTTCAGCCTTTGCCATGCTCTCTGTATCGCAATTACCGCCACAACAGCAAGATGTCGTTTTTGCCTCTTTGTTTTTCTTTCCAAACAGTGCCATAATAAATCTCTCCTTTTCAGAATATTAAAATCCAAGATAAAACATATAAAATCCAATGAGTAATATTAGAGTACCCATCATTATTTTCAGTGCGCTGCTTGCTTTTCCGTATCTTTCGCTGGAAGAAAGTTTTTGAACGAAGCCTATGGATGTACCGGCGACAATGGCAAGTATTCCGTGTCCTATAGAGTAAAGCAGCAACAATAATATGCCCCAAACAATACTTCCTTTACCGGCAACAATGGCAAGCAGTGCAATAAGTACGGGTGTGGAACACGGTGAAGAAAAAATCCCGCCGAGAATTCCGGCAAAGAATGCACCAGCAAAACCCCTCTTGGTGTTTTTAGAAATAAGATAGCTGGACGGGATGATTTCAAATATACCCCATGCCTGCAAAGCCATCAATACCATTAGTACTCCAAGTACGATATACCACCATGACGCGGATGTTCCCATGAGCCGCCCCGCGATGGAAGCAATCACGCCAAGTATAGTAAATGTCACAGCTGCTCCGGCTGCAAAAGTGAGCGACAACCGAAATGCTCGTTTTGTATCCTTTTGCCCAGTGCCGCCTACATATCCGATTACCAGAGGGATACTGGAAAGGGAGCAGGGTGTGAACGAGGTAAGGATACCCGCAAACAGAGCCAGAAGCGGAGCCAGCCAACCACTTGTCTGAATGAGCTGTGACAGGTTTTCCAGAGCTTCTGTCATTTGTCCACCCCCATATCAGTAAGAATACGCCGCATCTGGTCCTCGGTTAGGCCACCCTGATGAACTGTAAAAACATGTTCATTTGTGTCCTTCGTAGAATACATCGTGAACTCGATTTTAATGTCGTCACTGGGTACATAAGGTGTACCGTCGGCATTGATAAAAATCTGCGTAGGAATGACTTGGATTGGGAAGTTGTTTGCAGCATCCCCATTCTTCCATACATCTACAAACTTTATAATTGCTGTGCCCTGCATCTCCGCATTCAGTGTTTTAAGCACAGGAGCCATTTCCTTACATGGAATACAGGAATCAGCCCCAAAATCAATGATAATAGGCAGCTCATAAGAGGTCAGCACTTCTAAGTCAATATTTGTCGCTTCTAATGTAAAGTCATTGTTATCGACAGTCGGCAGGGCATCCGAATTTGTATTCTTAAATATCCAAATACCCGCAATGATCAACACGATGCAGACAGGGACTATAATTTTAACGAGCTTTTTCTTATTCATCAGCAACAATCCTCCGCAACACTTCCCCTAAATAATTAATGGTGCGATAGCATTGAAAAAGTACCCTACTATTATTATGCCTACAGCACAAACTCCAATGAAGAGGGCCATTAATTTAGGTTTTATGGCTTTACTTAGCATGATTAGTGATGGCAGTGACAAAGTGGTAACACCCATCATGAAAGCTAATACAACACCAAGTTGCGCTCCTTTGGCAAGCAGGGCTTCTGCAATCGGAA
>JAAZFJ010000409.1 GCA_012511795.1 Syntrophomonadaceae bacterium | reverse complement strand
GCAATTCAGGCAGAAATTCAATAAGTCAGGGGACTTTATACGGAACAAGGTGCTGATGGCAAAAGCTTATGATTTACCGTAAAGTTTTCTTACCTCCGTTTTCAATATTTTGCCAGCCGGATTATGGGGAATATCTTCAACAATCTGGACATAACGCGGTACTTTAAATTTCGCCAGCCTATCCTGGCAAAAGGCGATGATTTCCTCTTCAGCGGCAGAACAATTGGGTTTTAAAGATACCACTGCTTTTACTGATTCACCCCATTCCGGATGGGGTACAGCAATTACTGCGGTCATCATTACAGACGGATGTTGCATGATCACATCCTCCACTTCCTTGGAATAAACATTCTGCCCGCCGGTAATGATCATATCCTTGGACCGATCGACAAAATAGATATATCCATCTTCATCATACCTGGCCAGATCTCCTGACATTACCCAGCCATTTTTGATTGTATTGGCGGTTTTTTCAGGATCTTTGTAATACTCCACCATTATCCCTTCACTGCGTACTCCTATTTCACCGACTTCACCTATCTTGGCCTTTTCTCCGTTTTCGGCAAATATGACCGTTTCTGTTCCGATATTTCCGGCACATCCGATACTGCTGGTTTTAACTTCTATTTCTTCGGGATACAGGCCCAGTCCACTTGGTCCTGCTTCGGTAAATCCATAAACCTGCTGCAGTTTGTTTTTACCGCGCAGTTTGAACGCATCCAGGATTAAAAAGATATCTTCTTTGGAGATAGGGCTGCCTCCTAAAACGAACATCTCCATAGAGCTTAAATCGTACTTATCAATAGGGAGCAGTTTGGCACAGGTTAAATAGACTACTGCAGGACCGAAGAAATGAGTGGTTTTTTCATTTTGAATGGTTTCCAAAAATCCTTTGGGGTCGAAACCTTCCATCAGTACGTTGGTACCGCCTACATAAACAGCCCCCAAAAAGTAAAGATGAAGCGGTGCCGAATGGAAAAGGGGCATCATCGCCAGGTTGCGGGTATAAGAATTCATTCGATGGGCTAAAGCGCCTGTATTAACTACGGTCGCAACAACGTTTTTATGTTTGAAAACAGCGCCGCGGGGGGTGCCGGTGGTTCCTGATGTATAGATAATGGAGCAAAGGTCTTCTTCATTGATTGTCACCGGAGGTGCTTCTATTGGTGAGACATCTAGAAGTTCCTGATAAGATCTGAAATTTTGTCCTTCTACTTCAGCGGTGCAGATAAAATCTTTTACAAGGGGCAGTTCTTTTTCAATTCCGTTCAACACAGGCCAGAATACATGATCAAATACGAAAGCTTTAGCTTCACAATTATTTACGATAAATTGGACTTCATTCTTAAGCAGGCTGATATTTATAGGTACGACTACCGCGCCGGCTTTTAATATGCCAAAATATACGGCGGCATATTTTTCGCTGTTTCGCATCATCATCGCTACTTTATCGCCTTTTTTTATACCCAGATTAATCAATGCATTGGCAAATTGGTTTGAAAGATGGTCAACTTCGCGGTAATTCAATCTTAATTCTTTAAATACGATCGCTTCTTTATCCGGATATTTCCTGGCATTCCTGTAAAGCATTTCCGCAACGTTCATATGATCGATGCCCCCACAAACAGCGGGTCATCTTCCCCCTTTCTTGATATGCATTTTTTTGATTTGGACCGGTTAATTTTATTGTTAAAGTATCACCCCTTATTAAAAATTTTCATTAAAGCATAATTACATTATGTTATATTTTATCACATACGTGATTTATCTGTCGCGGAAATTTTCTGATAATCAATAATCCGAAACAAATGAACCAGAGCGTTTCTATCATTCTTGGTTGATTTTACTGCAGAAGTCCGCAAATAATTTGCTGCATAAATGAATTATAGGGATAGACCTGAATTTGGCTGGTAATTATAATTGACATTCCCGAAGGCCGGGTGGTATTATAAAGAAGTTCGGGGCGTGGCGCAGTTTGGTAGCGCGTCTGATTTGGGATCAGAAGGTCGCATGTTCAAATCATGTCGCCCCGACCATGATGAAATAAAGAGCCCGCCGAGTCCGGCGGGTTTTTATGTTTTAACAGATTATCCGGTTTTTGGTTTGCATCGCCAAAGGTCTATGCTATAATTCCGGACCTTTTGGCAAGCTAGAAGCTCTATGTATGAGCAAGTCAACTATGGTTTGGTGGAAATGGGCGATTTTGATGAACTGCAGCAGCCAATGTATCTCCTTATGGTTTACCTTGATAATGTATCAGGTTATGCTTTTTCAACAGGCGAAACAAGGTAGCCCGTGATATCCCTAGTCTCTGAGCTGCATCCTCTCGATTTTTCCCTACTACGTCAAGGGTTTGTAAAATAATTCGTCTCTCAGCCTGCAGCAGAGCTTCATGATAATTGGTAGTCTGATATGAGCTTTTCCGAATATGCAGAGGAAGGTCTTCCGGAGTTATCTCTGGATTCTGGCAAAAGTTCATGGCCATCTCCAGCACATTGTTAAGTTCACGAATATTTCCAGGCCAATTATACTCAGTCAGTAATCTTTTGACCTCGTCTGATATTCCATGAACATTCTGCCCCAATTTAGTATTTAACTTTCCTATAAAATACATTGCAAGGGGTATAATATCTTGTTTACGCTCCCTTAATGGTGGTATATAAAGCTTGACCACGTTTAACCGATAGTATAGATCATGGCGGAATTTATTGATAGCTACCAGATGTTCCAGATCCGCATTGGTAGCAGATATGATTCGTACATCCACCGGCCTTGTTTTATTATCCCCCACTCTTTCAATTTCTTTTTCCTGCAGTACCCGCAAAAGCTTAGCCTGCATGGACCATGGCATGTCACCGATTTCGTCCAGAAAAATGGTGCCTTGATTGGCCAGCTCAAATTTGCCCATTTTCCCGCCTTTACGTGCTCCTGTAAATGCACCGTCCACATAACCAAAAAGCTCACTTTCCAGCAGGTTCTCAGGAATGGCTGCACAGTTTACCTTTACAAAAGGTTCCTGGGATCGATCACTATGGAAATGGATGGCGTGAGCATAGAGTTCTTTGCCCACTCCGCTTTCACCTGTTATAAGAACTGCAGAAGGTGAACTTGCTAATCTCAGGATCATTTCTTTTAAATATTTCTGGCTGCTGCCAATTATAGCTTCGATCCCTGTCACGGCAATGTTACTTCGCTTGAAGTCATCTCTATAGGCATTTAGTTCGGTAAAAAGGCGGCTGGTCTGCATCATGATATCCTTGATTCTGATTCTGGAAACTATTTTTAGGAAATCCTCCCTATCCCATAGTTTTTGTTTAAGAGCATACGTATCCAGTGCTACATAGCGTCCCAGGGCTCCAATGATTTTGCCGTCGGTGATAACCGGCTGACGGGATGCCAGCAAACGGGCTTCAGGATAATAGGATAAAAGGTCAGGATCACCTGTTTGAATAGTTTCTAAAAGGCCGGGGTCTAAATTGTGTTGGGAAAGGTGAGTATGTAATAGATCAGCATCAGTCAAGCCAGTATAAGTTTTGAATGCTGTATTGGCAAATCGGATATAACCATCATTATCAATAAATATAATCCCTTCATATGGTGTATTTAGCATGAGGGCAGGATCTTCAGAGGGATTCATAGGGATCACCTCCT
>JAAZFJ010000004.1 GCA_012511795.1 Syntrophomonadaceae bacterium | reverse complement strand
TAGTAACAGATAAACAAAGCATTAAATGCGACATGGTTATTTGGGCTGTGGGTGTTCTGCCTGTGGTTGATTTAGCTAAGGATATGGGCGTCGAACTGGGGGTAACCGGAGGAATCAAAGTTGATTCTCATATGAAAACCAATCTGGACGACGTATATGCCTGCGGCGATTGTGTGGAATCAACCGATATTTTCACCAAGAAGCAAGTACTAAACATGCTGTGGGAATCAGCAGCCCGTCAGGGAACGGTAGCTGGAACCAATTGTGTACAGGAATCCTCGATTTTCGAAGGTTCATTTGCCGTTCTGCTTAGCTATGTTGGTGAAGTGCCGATATTGGCATTTGGCTTGACACAGAAAGACCTGGAGGGAGAACATTTCGAAGTCCTGGAGTATAAGGGTGATGAGACTTATCAGTGTATCATTGTGCAGGACGAAAAAATTATGGGTGTGCAGATGATTGGAACTCTGGATGGATCGGCATGGATGCTGGCTCAACTGAAAAAAGGCAGCCCGTTGAATATTAGCAAACTCAAAAACAGGAGGGCCGCCAAAATGTATCCTGTTCCGGCAGCATTAGCAGCCTATCTGAGCCATTTCCAATCAACGCAACAATAGTTAATTGTAATAGGAGGTGTAGGAGTGTCGAATAGTATAGAAACGCTAATCGAAAACATGGGACAGCAGGTAAGTATAAGCGATTTTGAAGTTTCCTATTACCAGCGCGATTTGGCGTACGTACCTCCTATCATGACAAAACCTTTGTTTAATACTAAACCGGATATTGTAGCCCTTCCGAATAGTGAAGAAGACCTCCGCGAATTTGTCAACTATGCAGTTAAAGAGAAAATGCCCATGATTCCTAGGGCAGGAGCGACCACAGCCTATATGAATACAGTTCCTGTTAAGGGCGGAATGGTGATCGACCTGACCAGGATGAATGGCATTGTTGACATCGATGAAGAAAATCTAATGGTGGAAGTTTGGTGTGGTACGCCTTGGCTGAGATTGGACAGAGAGCTGAACCGTAAGGGCTTCAGCTTGTGTTCATACCCCAGCAGTGGCGTGTCAGCCACTGTAGGGGGATGGCTCAATACCGAAGGATATGGTGTCGGAAGCATGCGATATGGATGTTTTCACGACCTGATCGATTCGGCCCATATTTATTTGCCTACTGGTCAGGAGATAGATTCCAGCGCCAATAGCGAATATCCTTTGCAATGGTTTGTCGGAAAAGAGGGTACCTTAGGAATTGCCAGCAGAATCAGGTTTCGCATCCGCAGGAAGCCAGAGCAGGAGATGCATGTGGCACTGGAGATCGACTCGATTACCACACTGAACAAAATTGTAGCTTATTTGGGCGCCCAGGAAGTGGTGCCGGACAATATTCATATTGCTGACCAGGATTGCCTGTTGTTTCAAAAGCAACTGGGCTATGAAGTCCCCGATATTAGTGCCTTCATGTTGACCATAACTTATCAGGGCAATGAACAGGAAATAGAACAGGCCCAAAGGGACGTAAATCAGATTATTGCGGACACTGCAGCTAAGAAAATGGCTCCTGATATCGCCCAGGAAGAATGGGATGAAAGATTGTATGCGCTAAAAATTAAAAGAGGCGGGCCTTCCATGCTGGCTGCTGAAGTCGTCTTAAAACTTCAGAATCTGCAGCCCTTTTATCAGGAAGTTAAGAAAATGAAGCAACGGACTGCAATTTACGCGCACATGATGAACCATGAATATGCCAATGTCATGGTGCAGTACTATGCAGATGAAAGCAAAAGCCTGGAATATCTGTTTCAAATGGCCAAAACGAAACGTATCTACGATGCCGCGATAAAACATGGCGGACGTCCTTACGGTACTGGTATCTGGAACAGCGTGTACAATAAGCGGGTCCATTCTGCCCAGACACTTACAGAGCGGATGACTATCAAGCAAAAACTCGATCCAGACGGAATCATGAACCCAGGAAAGTATTATGCACCGCCTGCCCTGTTAAACCCGACAATGTTCGGGCTGGCATCTGGTGTTGCTAACCTGACGAGTGATTTGTTTAGAATTGGAAAGGGGCGATAAAGGATGCATGGGCAGTCGTTTTTTGAAGGAATGAAACAAGAAGCATTGATTTGCGCCCATTGCGGTTATTGCCGGGTTGAATGTCCTATTTATGAGCAAATCGGATGGGAATCCGGATCCCCCCGGGCCAAGATGAGCATTGCCGGAAAG
>JAAZFJ010000408.1 GCA_012511795.1 Syntrophomonadaceae bacterium | reverse complement strand
TAATATTTTTCTTTTTGTTAATTATCTTTGTCAGCGAGCTAATAAGCCCGTCAATGTCGGAAAGAGCAATAGATATAGCTTGTTGCTCGGAATCATTAGGAACTGCTACTTTTAATTTTGATACCGTTTCTTTTTTTAAATTTTGAACTCCTGAACCGGCTGACATTATTTCAAAAAAACTTCTCGCCTTTGTTGACATTAAATAGTAGTACAGATATTTTTTACTAATTGCATTCTTTTTTTCTGATATGGCTAGCCAACCATCATGAATACAGCCATCTATTTCTAAAAGATAAGGTTTCCCAAAACTCATGCTATTCGAGAGCAATAAATCTCCTTTATTAACAAAAACACTTTTTTCTTTACCTTCTTTAGTTATCTTTTGTTGCGTTTCCTTAATAACACCCGATTTGTCTACATCGCCAATTCTAATCCAATTCACACCTTCATAAGTATCTGTAACAAATCTTTCAATCGGTCGCGGTGAAGCACCTCTTTTAATATTACAGATTTCATCTAAAATTATTTCTTCCCACTGCTCAGGTATAACCCCAACCTCTGTCTGTTTATAACCTTTTCTTACTTCCATGAAAAGCCCATCCTTTCCAGATGAACTTTTACTTTGCTTTCATAATCAGCTATTTCATTCTCAATCTCTGGCAAAGTCTGCTCATACCTTTCTACCAGCTCCGTAATCCGGTTGGTAAGGCGATGGACGAGAGCTGTATTAATCTCTTCGATTGAAGCATATACCGTGGCACACCATTTTTTATCAACCACCAGTTCCTTTATTTGTTTTATGCTTAGTTCGCCATATTTCTTGATAACAAGTCTATCCAGGGCTCCCAACTTCTCTTTTATGGATTTGCTAACTGCAGCTTCGTCTTTCACCAGTTTGTCATACTGTTTTAGTATCACTAATTCGTCGGCTAGATCCTTATCTTTGGAGATCTCTTTAATGCGTTTTTGCAAATCACCTTTGGTGATATTACCCTTATCATTGATAACCTCATTTAATAAGCCATCTTCGCCACTATGTTCCTCTTTCAATTCTTCCATCTGGTTCGTTAACTCATCGCTCTTATTTTGCAGGCGATTAATTTCTTCCTGTTTGTCAGCAAAAAACGCAGCAACAATGAGTTGCTTAGGAATAAGCCTACCATCAAAGGATTTCATTTTCGCCGTAGGTGTGCCGTCTTTTTTCTTGGCCATTTGTCGTTCTATTTCATTTCCTGCTCCCCAGCCATCTGAGGCAATAGCATAAACATCATCCTGCATGGTTTCTTCCCAATGTGACATCAGGCTTTGGTACACATCATATTTGTCTATAAGATCAATGTTACTAAAGCACTGCAATAAATCATTAGATAATTCTTCGATAAAATATTTTGGATCGTCACCCTTTTTTATCCCGTTTAATAATTCCAAGTTGTTTTTCTTCCAGGTTCGGAAGGCTTCCAAAACCATGTCAGCAAAGTCCATAAATTCATCATTGCCATAAATGCTATCTCGAATATCGTCTTCCTTTATTTTTAACTTTACATAACCATCTCGGCCAAAGTCAGTGAATAATTCTTCCTTCATACTGGGAAAAGCTCCCCAGTAGCTGGACAGTTCATCAATATCATGCTGGGGTAACCCCCCTGATAAATGCGCCTCTATATCTTGTAAGTCCTCCGGTTCGCTGCTGTCGATATAACGAGGAATGTTCAGATTATAGTCATTGCCTTCGATTTCGCTATAGGGAATCATACGGGAGTACTTAGGAATGTCTTTAAAGTTTGTAAAGCAATCCACTATTTTACGGATATCCTGCTCCCGCAGCCGATTCTTATTGCCATCCTTTACAAAGCCACGACTGGCATCAATTATAAATAAGCCTTTCCGGGCGGCTGCATTTTCCTTGTCAATTATAATAATACAAGCCGGAATACCAGTCCCAAAAAACAGATTAGGCGGCAGCCCGATAATTCCTTTAATAACTTTCTTTTTAATTATTGCGGTTCTGATGGTTGCTTCAGCATTGCCGCGAAACAATACTCCATGGGGCAGGATAATAGCCCCTTTTCCAGTACCCGGTTTCAATGAATAAATAAAATGCATCAACCAGGCGTAATCACCATTTTTATTCGGCGGCACCGCATTATAACCTGTAAATCGCATATCGCTGCCAGGGTCAACTCCATTACTCCATGATTTGTAAGAAAAGGGGGGATTGGCAACCGCAAAATCAAATTGCTCAGGTCGGTCACCGTTTTTATACTTGGGTGAGGAAAGTGTATTACCATTGACAACTGAGGCTATAGCATAGTTATGCAAAACAAAATTCATTTTCGCTAAACCCGTAGTGTTAACATCATATTCCTGGCCATATATGGTAATCCCATTTGGTGCTTCATTAGCTGCCCGAATAAGCAAAGATCCTGAACCACAAGCCGGATCGTAAACCGTTTGCGAAGCCAATGTTGCACTATTAATGCCAATTAACTTGGCCATAATCCGTGAAACTTCGGCTGGGGTATAAAACTGGCCTTTACTTTTACCGCTTTCACTGG
>JAAZFJ010000407.1 GCA_012511795.1 Syntrophomonadaceae bacterium | reverse complement strand
TCTATGAAAATGTCTGGAACGAAGCTGCTTTCAGCGCCGAAAATACGGTGGCTGTCCACATAAGAAGAATCAGGGAGAAAATTGAGATCAACCCGAAAGAACCTAAATACTTAAAGGTGGTGTGGGGCATTGGATATAAAGTGGAAAAGATTTAGCTATTCGATAACCAGCAAAATAATTGCTTTTTTAATAACAGTATTCTGTTTTTCAGTAGCCATAACCTTATTTTTGAATATGTTGGTGCTGGGCAACGAGGATTTAAGCATTGTCAACGAAAAAAGCTATTATCAAAGTGATGATTATATACATGACAGCAGTCAGGTTATCCAGACTTTAGATGTTATAACCCAAGTATATAAGAGCGAGGATCATATCCTTAGCGGCGGCACAATAACAGATGATGAAATTGCACAATACGAAGAGGAATTGTACAGAGAATTTGAATTCTCCTCCAGCTATGACCAGGAGCTATCTCCAGCAGGAAATCGTGGGCGATTCAGAGAGGCCTACGCTGATGAGATCGCACTGGCCAGAGAAAAATTGATCAATGAGGATCTTGATAAGTTCAGGGCTGAGATGAAGAGTCTGAAGAAATATCAGGGTGTAATTTATTATGCCAAAAAAGGTGAAACTGAATTTACCAACAGCCCCAACGATAATAAGAGTCATTTTAAGTCTGCGCCGGCCTATATGATATTTGAAGGCCTGGAAGAAGAAGTTTTTCCTAAAGAAATGAATGTCTACCTGCCAAAAATGGCTTTAAAATCAGATGAGGTGATGTATATTGCCTTTACCGATGAATTTATAAAACCTCGCCTGGAAGCATGGAACGAAACCAAAACCAAGGTAAACAACATGCTGTACTGGCTCTTGGGTTCGTCCCTGGCTCTGGCGGCAGCTTTTATTTGGCTGCTCTTTATAATCGGCAGAAAGCCGGAGGATGATAAGATTCACCTTAATGATTCCATTGACAAAATCTATACGGATATCAACCTGGGCTTGTGCGCTTTGCTTATCGCGTCTTGGTTCGGCAGCATGGCGTTCTTGTTCCGCTCCGAGTACACAGACATTACCTTCCTGGTTACTCTGACAATCGCTGCTGCCGGCTTGATACTGGTCCTGTCCCTGGTCAAACATGTAAAGAACAGGACCCTTTTTACGTATACCTTGACCTATAAAGTCTTTTATCAGGTGTTTGCTTTTATAAAAGATGTATTCAACAGCGGCAGTACAGCGGTGAAAGTGGTTTTGATCGTGGTAGTATATCCTATCATAGCAGGGCTGGGATTCATTATGCTGCCCATAACGATAGCAGTGGCAGCATGGTTGGCATTGAAGAAAGTTGAAGAATTCAACGCCATAAAAGTCGGCGTCAAACAGGTGAAAGAGGGGAATTTTCGCCACACTATCGTTGTGCCGGGGGAAGGGGAACTGGCCTTATTGGCTGCTGATATCAACTCCATCACCGACGGCTTAAACAAAGCGGTGGAAAGTGAGATCAAAAGCGAACGGCTGAAGAGTGAGCTGATCACCAATGTTTCCCATGACATCAGAACGCCTCTTACCTCCATTATTACCTATGTAGATTTGCTGAAAAGTGAGCAGGACCCGGAAAAGATCGCCGAATATGTAGAGGTATTAGACCAGAAGGCTCAGCGCCTGAAAACCTTGACGGATGATTTGTTTGAAGCCACCAAGGCTTCCAGCGGTAACATCCCGGTAAATTTCGAAAAGATCGACCTGGTATCCCTGATCACCCAGGGGCTGGGGGAATTCGATGATAAGATCCAGGAGAATAACCTGGAATTCAAGCTTAATCATTCGTCGGAGAAAATTCATGTAAGAGCCGACGGGAAGCTTTTATGGAGAACCATTGAAAATCTGCTCTTAAATATTTTCAAATATGCCCTGAAAGACTCCCGGGTATATATCGATATCAGTGATGCAGGTTCAGATGCGGTACTGACCATCAAAAATATATCAGCTTATGAACTGAACATCTCTGCTAGCGAACTGATGGAACGCTTTACCAGAGGTGACGCGGCACGCAGCAGTCAGGGAAGCGGCCTGGGACTGTCTATTGCCAAAAGCCTGATCGAGATTCAAAAAGGAAGCTTTATGATTGAAATAGACGGAGATTTATTCAAGGCTGTGATCCACATGCCAAAAGAAAGCTGATTATAGTAGGCTAGCTGATTAGGGATATGCAGCGGCGCGTGTATTGCCATAATGGCAGCAGTATGTTTGTAGCGGCGCGCAGTGCGCGCCACCAAGAGGCACGCGCCCATAAAGATCAAGGGACATTCTTTTGGCTCTTAGCACCAGGGAATGTCCTTTTTATTTTTCCTATGCAGGATCAAACCGCTTCCCGGCAGCTGCTTTTTTTGTGGGACAAGCTGTAGTACGTTTGCACCTTTGGTGGGAACGATTTCATATGATATTTTACGAAATCGTTTTAAAGAGAGGGGATCACCTTGGCAGACAGCTTATTTTCCTGGGAAACGCTGATCACTTTATCCGGAGCGGCGATGATCACCTTTTTGATCGTACTCTATACAGGAAGAATCATCGATGAATACTGCAAATGGTGGAAATGGGGAACCGATTTATACG
>JAAZFJ010000060.1 GCA_012511795.1 Syntrophomonadaceae bacterium | reverse complement strand
TTGAACAGCAAAAATTGGAAATGGAACAACGTGTAATAGAAAGGACTGCTGATCTAGCAACTGCCAACGAGGAGCTTAAGGCTGAGGTAATGGAAAGAAAAGCTGCCGAGGAGAAAATGGCTTATTTTAGTTTGCATGATGCTTTAACCGGTTTATATAACCGTACATACTTTGAAGAGGAAATGCACCGCCTATCCAATGAACGTGCAGGCAATGTGGGTTTGATCATGTGTGATGTGGATGGACTGAAATTAATTAATGATTCAATGGGACATGACAATGGTGACTCCCTGTTGATGGCAACTGCAAATTTGATTAAAAGCTGTTTCCGTTCAAATGATGTGGTTGCCAGAGTGGGCGGAGACGAATTTGCGGTACTGATTCCCAATTGTACTACTGAGATACTGGAGAGCGCTTATAACAGACTGCAGGAATCAGCCAGTGAATCAGAACTGTCCTGGCAGGGACTTCCTCTAAGTTTGTCGATAGGTGTGGCAATGCGCAGCAATCCTTCTGTACCCTTAACAGAAATTTATAAAGAAGCAGATAATAATATGTACCGTCAGAAGCTTTACCGCAGCCAAAGTGCCCGCAGCGCAATTGTACAAACTTTAATGAAAGCTCTGGAGGCCAGGGACTTTATAACAGAAGGCCATGCTGAAAGACTGCAGGTTATGTTAGCTGATTTAGGTACCAAACTGGGTTTGAGTGATAGAAATATAGTGGATTTAAGACTATTGGCTCAGTTTCACGATATAGGCAAGGTTGGTTTACCCGATAGAATTCTCTTTAAACCGGAACCATTGACACCTGATGAAAGAAAAGAAATGCAGCGGCATTCTGAAATAGGACATCGAATCGCTCTATCTTCTCCGGACTTAATCCACATATCTGATTGGATTTTAAAACACCATGAGTGGTGGAATGGAGCAGGATATCCACTGGGTTTAAAGAAAGAAGATATTCCCCTGGAGTGCCGTATTCTGGCTGTTGCTGATGCATATGACGCCATGACCAGTCATCGTCCATACCGGCAAGCTCTGTCCAAAGAAGCTGCCGTCATCGAGCTGAGAAGATGTGCAGGTATTCAATTTGATCCCTATTTGATCGATCAGTTTATTGAAATGCTTGAGGAATCGGATGATAAAGTAAAGTGTTTATCAAACAAAACATAAAAATCTATTTTTAAAAAGCCTTAAGTCAAAGGCTTTTTTAATTTGTAATAATTTATTTATTATTGTAAAAACCTATACCAATGAAAGGAGGCTATTTATGAGAATCAGCGATCCTAATAAATTGGTAGGGAAAGTATTGGAAATCAAAACAGGTCATGATATGACAGAAGTTATAGTGGATATTGGTGACCGTCCTGTTACGGCAACCATTACAGCAGGTGCAGCAGAGGCACTTAATTTGCATAAAGGTGATGAGGTTTTTACTGTTTTTAATTCTACTGATGTAAGCATTATTAAAGATACTAAACATTAATATATTCATTAATAGTTAATTTATCCTGCCTGATTTTCCATTACCGAATAATTTGGCAGGATATTTTTTATATTGGAAAGAGGATTTTTGCATAAAGAAGCTAAATTAATAATAATATGGAATCAGTACTGTGTAACCTGGATTTTTTCACTGGGTTTTTTCACTTAAGGTTGGGTTACAAGTAATATTAGGGAGGTGGTAGGGGAAATATCTATTGCTCAATACGTCAGTAGTCTTTTTGTAAGCTGCAAAAGATTACGCATTAACTGACGGGAGGTTTTCAAATGGAGATTAACAAAATTGCCGTTCTGGGTGCTGGAACAATGGGGTTGGGTATTGCCTGGGCAGTAGCCGCTGCAGGCAAAGAAGTCGTTCTCTACGATATCAAACAGGAAATTGTAGATAAAACTATATCGAGAATAGGCAAAGGCCTGGCTAAAGCCGAGGAGAAGGGACAGGCTCCCGCGGGTGCTAAGGATTTTATTCTGGGGAAAATAAGCGGAACAGAAAAACTGGAAGACCTGGCTGATGTTGATTATGTTATTGAATCAGTTGTTGAAAACATAAACATCAAAAAACAGGTCTATGCTGATTTGGGAAGAGTACTTAAACCTGAAGTTATCGTTGCTTCCAATACTTCTTCACTTTCAATCACAGAAATTGCTGCTGCTTATCCCGACCCAACAAAAGTAATCGGTATGCACTTTTTTAACCCGGCGATGGTCATGGCTCTGATTGAGGTCATCCCTGCTATCCAGACATCCGAAGAAACCGTGGAAGCGGTTATGGAACTTTCCAAAGCCTTAGGTAAGAAACCAATTAAAGTAAAAGAAGGTCCGGGTTTTGTAGTAAACAGAATATTAATTCCGGGAATGAATGAAGCAGCTTTTATCCTGATGGAAGGCCTTGCCACTGTGGAAGATATCGATAAAGCCATGAGACTTGGAGCCGGCTGGCCAATGGGGCCCTTCACTCTCTGTGACATGGTAGGACTGGATGTAGGGCTGGAAGTATGTAATGTTCTGTTCAGAGAAACTGGCGATCCTAAGTATCGTCCTGCGGGAGTACTGAAACAATACTATCGTGCGGGCTGGCTTGGCAGGAAAACTGGCCGCGGTTTTTATGATTACAGCAAAAAATAAGTTTAGAATGTAAAAAGGGGGATATAGGGAATGTCTTATAGAGATAAACAGTACGATACATGTATCGTATCATTCGAAGAACCTAATATTGGTATTATTCAAATTAACCGTCCCAAAGCATTTAATGCAGTTAACGAGAAACTATTGGACGAAACCTTCGAGGTTTTAGAAGGTATGCATTATGACCCTGAAGTAAGAGCTATCATAATATGCGGCAATGAAAATGCTTTTGCTGCCGGTGCTGATATCAAGGCTGTTAAAGATTTTAATGCTTTTCAAGCTCGTAACTTCCTTGATAAAGTACATAAAGTCATTTTTATGATCGAAGATAATCATAAACCTGTTGTTGCTGCTGTTAACGGTCTGGCGCTTGGCGGCGGACTTGAACTGGTTATGGCCTGTGATATCAGAATAGTTGGTGACACTGCTACTTTAGGACTGCCGGAAATGAATCTGGGTATCTTCCCTGGTGCTGGGGGAACACAAAGATTCCCACGCAATGCATCAATTTGTCTGGCTAAACAATATATTTTCACAGGTGAATTCTTTACTGCAGCTATTGCTGAAAAAATTGGTTTAGTCAACATGGTTGTACCGGCTGCCGAGGTTATGGACCAGGCCCGCAAAATGGCCAAGAAATTAGCTCGCAAGTCTCCTCTGGCTATGAGAGAAGCCAAGCAGAATATTAATAATTCCATGAATGCTGATATAAAAGCTGGCTCCCGTGCAGAACAGGTATCCTGGTCGATGCTCTTCTCCGGTGCTGACCAAAAAGAAGGCATGAATGCCTTTATAGAAAACAGAAAAGCAGATTTTAAAGGTGTCTGATTTCTTCAGGTTTGATCAAACTTTAACTGGAAAGTATTAAGTTGGATAATAACCACTCACAAATTTTATCCTGCACTTAATTCCATATACTTTTATAGTTTATGTTTTGATAAGAATAATTTCCATTAACCAAAAAAGGGGGGATATAGCCCCCCTTTTGCTTTAGTATTTAATCAGCGAACCATTACTTTTCCTTCATAAACAATTCCTCTTTGCACATCCAGGGTAACTTCCATCCCATCAATCATTAAACTGGTGGCGTCTTTTGCTCCTACGATCACCGGAATGTTCGCATTAAGGCCCATAATTGCCGCATCAGAAGTGAGTCCGCCTTCTTCTGCTATGATTGCAGCAAGCATTTCCAGATAGGGAGCTAAACTGCTGTCAGCACCCTGTGTAACTACGATATCCCCTGGTTTTATTTTCCCCATATCCTCAGGATCTTTGATTATTTTTATCTGGCCGGAAACCGGCTCGAAACCGATTCCCATTCCTTTAACCAGGATATTACCCACCACATGTACTTTTAATAAGTTGGTGGCACCGGAAAATCCGGTTGGTACACCGGCTGTTAGTACAACCAAATCACCATTCTTTATATATCCTGAATTCACAGCGCTTTTTATGGACTCGTCAAATAAATCATCGGTTCCCGGAGTTTCAGGGATCAATACTGGATATACTCCCCATACCAGTGATAGCTTATCAAATATTCTGTGGTTTGGAGTTGAAGCAATGATAGTAGATAAAGGACGGTATTTTGCCACCATCTTGGCTGTATAACCTGACCGGGTGGCGGTAATAATAGCAGCTGCCTGAAGGCTCATGGCAGTAGCACAGGTAGCGTAACTAATAGCGTCCGTTACTGACAGACTGCCCTGGGTTCTTTTCTTTCGCAAAATCTCCTCATAGGGCAGTGCTTCTTCTGCGCGTTTGGCGATTCTTGCCATGGTTTCTACCACTTCGACCGGATATTTGCCGGCTGCTGTCTCCCCGGAAAGCATAATTGCGTCTGCCCCATCAAATATTGCATTGGCAACGTCTGATACTTCTGCTCTGGTGGGACGGGGATTTATGATCATTGAATCCAGCATCTGAGTAGCTATGATCACCATTTTACCTGCCGGATGGCATTTTTCCACAATAATTTTTTGTACCAGCGGCACATCCTCTGCCGGAATTTCTACCCCTAAATCTCCTCTGGCTACCATAACCCCATCGGCAATTTTAATCATATCATCCAGGTTTTCTACTCCAGATTGGCTCTCTATTTTGGCTATGATTTCAATATCTGCCTGGCGCTTTTCCAAAAGCCGTTTTATATCTAAAATATCGTCAGCAGTTGTGGCAAAAGAGGCAGCAATATAATCAATCTGGTTATCCACACCAAAATTTATATCATCAATATCTTTTTGGCTTAAGAAAGGCATGTTGATTCTAACACCCGGAACATTGATTCCCTTTTTTTCACCCAGTTCATTGCCATTTATAACTTTGCATATGATGTCACTGTCTGTGGTATCTTCAACCTGCAAACTGATCAATCCATCAGAAAGCAGTATGGTGGTGCCTTTTTTTACTTCCTGCGGTAAATTGGGATAACTGATGAACACTTCATTGTGATCGCCTTCAACTTCGCGAGTAGTCAGTACAAATCTCTGTCCTGATTTCAATAAGACTTTGCCATCTTTAAGACGCCCGGTTCTAATTTCAGGGCCCTTGGTATCAAGCATAATAGCCAGAGATTTGCCGCTTCTTTTTGCAGCCTGGCGAAGATTATCGATCCTGATTTTATGTTCTTCGTAAGTACCATGAGAAAAGTTAAGCCGGGCAACATTCATACCTGCTTCTATCATTTTATCAATGACTTCCGGCTTTTCGCTGGCAGGTCCGATTGTACAAATAATTTTTGTTTTTCTCATTTTTTCACCTCATAATTATCTTGCAAGTATGCGTGCGATTTCAAAAAGGTCTAATTCCAGGGTTTTCGTCCCGTGTATAATTTCCTGCATTGGAATTGGTCTGACTCTAATATCGAAGCCTGCCGTCATTATATTTCTTTCTCCTGCTGCAATATAATCAATTGCCGCCTTTCCCATGCAGGATGCTAAAATACGGTCTGCTGCAGTTGGCATCCCGCCTCTTTGCATATGACCAAGAATACTGATGCGAGTTTCATGGCCGGTATGATTTTGGATAAGCTCTTTTAATTCCATGACGGGATAAACTCCCTCAGCAACAATAATAATGCTGTGTAATTTGCCGCGTGCAATTCCCATTTCAAGCTTTTCTATGACCTGCTTGATATCAGGTTCAATTTCAGGAATCAAAATTGACTCTGCACCGCCTGCTACTCCCGCGGAGAGGGCTATTTCCCCGCAATCCCGCCCCATCACTTCAATAATAAAAATCCGCCCGTGGCTGGTGGCGGTATCGCGAATACGGTTTACCGCTTCTAAAGCGGTATTTACGGCTGTATCAAACCCTATTGTTTTTGTATATACGATGTCATTATCTATTGTTGCGGGAATGGTAACTGTATTGATCCCCAATTTGGAAAATTCATAAGCTCCTTTTATACTGCCATTGCCGCCGATTACAATTAAGTTTTCTATATGATTCTTTTCCAAGCTTTCCATTGCGTTAAGCCTGCCGCTGTCTGTGGTGAAAGCCTGGGAGCGTGAAGTTTTCAGGATCGTTCCGCCGCGATGGATGATATCAGCCACTGACCCCAGTGTCATTTCCACCATGTCTGCGGCAATTAATCCTTCAAAACCATGGCTGATCCCATAAACCTGCATATTCCTATATATGCCGGTTCTGACTACCGCTCTGATCGCTGCATTCATTCCCGGAGCATCTCCGCCGCTGGTCAATACTGCAACCTTTTTCTTCACCTTGCCCTCCTGTTTCCGGTAAATCGAGATGCTTTCCCTTCTAGCTATTTTTATTAGGTGTGCTTCCACTTTCCACTGAACCATACCTATGGGTTATTTCCGCATGTCCTCTTATTTTCATCGCTGATGTATGTTCAGTAAATTGAACTACCATTACTTCTCCCTTATCCAGTTTTTCAGTATGATGAAATTTTGTATCTTTTCCCCGGGTCAGGCCTATAATGGTAACTCCGTTTTCCAATGCTTTTATTATGATATAGTCTTCTCCTAAATATCCATCATTCATTCACTATGCACCTCCTGATATACTTAATTAAACCATATATTATGTTTGCCTAAAATAAGACCAAGTTTATTTTTTAATTTAATATCAGGTTCCACGCTAAATTCATCATTTAGAACGATTATTCTTTTATCAGGTAAATGAAGTATGACGTCAGTCTCGCCAGCATGTTGTCTTAAAATACTGAGTACTTTATCCCGGTTTTCTTTGCTCCAGTGATCCGTTACACGTATATGAAGTTCATTTAATTTAAAGCTTAAAGGAAATGTTTTACGTACAGAAACTTTAGGCTGTTCATCCCGTTTATCATAAAAGCCTTCGATAATCACCGCCTGTTCTGATTGCAGCAGGTCAATGTTTTTATTAAAAGCTGAGGGGAAAAGCATCATTTCAGTGCTGGCATTATGATCTTCCAGTAGAAAGCGGGCATATAAGTCCCCTTTGCGGCTTCGTCTTTTTTCCAGGTTTATCACCGTTCCTGCCACTCTCACATATGCCTCATCTGCTGCAGGATTAAGTTCGTTTAACTGCCAGGTGGTTACTAATGGCAGCACATTTTTATATTCATCCAGAGGGTCAGCGGAAACATAGAAACCCAGGACTTCTTTTTCCATACTTAGTAAATCCTTGCTGTCGTATTCACCGTTGATTTTGGGCACCGGTTCTATAATCATGCTTTCAGTATCCCCAAAAAGGGATAGCTGATTGCTGTTTTGACTCATTTTTATCTGCATGCCCAGACTGATACACTCATCCATAATTGACAGGCATTGTTTGCGGGTCATTTTCAGCGAATCGAAACATCCGGCCAATATCAAGTTTTCTATTACCCTTTTATTGATTTGAGCAAGGTCAACACGGCAGCAGAAATCGAACAAGGATTTGAACGGAGCAGTTTTTCTTTCGGATACAATACCTTTTACTGCTGTAAGCCCTACATTTTTGATGGCTCCCAGGCCGAAACGAATACCCAGGCTGGCAACAGTAAAGTTCTCAAAGCTCTCATTTATATCCGGCGGTAGAAATTTGATCCCCAGCCGTTGACACTCACGCAGATAAAATACCACTTTTTCCTGATTATCAATAACACTGGTCAAAAAGGCGCACATAAATTCCGGTGCATAGTGGGCTTTTAGATAAGCAGTCTGATAAGAAATCATGGCATAGGCTGCCGAGTGGCTTTTATTAAAACCATAGCCGGCAAAGCTTTCCATTAAATCAAAAAGCCTGGAACTGATCTTTTCCTCCACATCATTATCTTTCGCTCCGACAACAAATTTGTCCCGCTGAGCCGCCAGTTCCTGGGGCTTTTTTTTGCCCATTGCCCGACGCAGGACATCTGCTTCCCCCATTGTAAAAGATGCTATTTCGCTGGCTATTCTCATTACCTGTTCCTGATAAAGTATAACCCCATAAGTTTCTTTCAGAATAACTTCCAGGGAAGGGTGGATATATTCGATCTTCTGACGCCCGTGTTTGCAGCTGATAAAATCCTCCACCATACCGCTTCCCAGCGGGCCAGGCCGGTATAAGGCAATAACAGCGATGATATCTTCAAAACAACTGGGTTTCATCTCACTTAAGATCCGGCGAAGCCCGTCACTTTCCAACTGGAAGACACCGATAGTATCCCCTGCTGACAACAGGTCATAAACTGCTTTATCATCCAGGGACAATTTATCGATTTCGATCTTTATACCTCTGGTTTTAAAAATTATTTCTACAGCCCGGTCAATGACGGTGAGGGTGCGCAGACCTAAAATGTCCATTTTCAGCAAGCCGATATCTTCAACAGTCTCCTTGGTGAACTGGGTAATGATATGTCCATCAGCCGTTTTTTGCAAGGGCAGCAAATCAGTGAGAGCTTCCTGCCCTATCACTACTCCGGCAGCATGGATCGATGAATGTCGGGGCATCCCTTCGATCGCTCGGGCAATATCAATAATTTTGCGGGCATTATAGTCATTCTGGTAATAATCACTTAACTCTGC
>JAAZFJ010000059.1 GCA_012511795.1 Syntrophomonadaceae bacterium | reverse complement strand
TAAGGGGAGATAATGCTTTTTTATACTATCAGTGATCCTATTACTTTTGAATTGATTGAAAAAAAGTCCAGATTCATATGTATATTATCACCGTTGAATAAGCCTCAGGACACAGAGAAATGCCTTCAAGCAGCTGGCCCAAAATATCCCAGGGCCAGGCATTATTGTTTTGCCTATAGACTCAGACAGGATAGTGTCATCACGGAACGGTGCAGTGATGATGGGGAACCGAGCAATATGGCGGGTTCCCCCATTTTAAATGTACTCCAGAAGATAAGTTGGTGGCAGGCACCAAGGTCGGCATTGACAATGGTGATGGCGATCTGCATCGGGTGGAAAGTTGGCCTACAGATCAGATTCTATCGGCGGTCTATCCCTTAGGAACGGATGGCATCTATTTCAAAATAAAGGAAACGATTTTATTGAAAAAGGCAGAACGAGAATATAAAGAACTTAAAAAAAATACAGGCGTATTATAATAACCCCGTACAGTGTGTTTTATAGAGTGCTGGATGATCGGCAATATTACATACTAAAAGACTGATACTCCGACCAGTTCAAATTAATGATTTGGATGATATTTATAATTATTCCTGTACACTCAATGTCGGGCCCAATGCGGGCTGGAAACCGCATGAGAGCAAAGAATAATAAGTTGGTGCCTGGCACCGAGGTCCTTTTTCGCATAGCAGCAATGTCAACGGTTGCTTAACGGCATCAACGGTAATGATTTGGCCCTGGTTAGACATAGAGAAAGCAATGTACAATAAAGTTTCATATACGTCCTGCATAACAAAAACCCCTTTTGAAAGTATGATTTAACCATTTTCACTCCGTGCCCCTTAAGGCCCCGTTCCTTCACTTTGAATTCTCCAGCCGCTTTGATCCGATTCCTTTTTCAAAATAATAAACCTCGGCTGTTCTCCGCTGGCAGAAGTGATCTCTTTTTTAAACTGATAGTCTACGGTTACAGCGTATTCGACAGTTCCGCTTCCATTATCGATACCACTCATTTCCTGCACATCAAGTAATTTTGCCGATTTGACATTTTGTTCTCCATCGATAAAAACATCATTGAACCCCTGGTTGATCAGCCGGTTATTATCCATATTGGAAGACAGATAATTACATAAATTCTGCCGGGTCATACAGGCAAACTGCATCTTCTGATCATGGCTGTTCATTGCATCGTAATATTGTCTTATGACTTCCTCCGGTTTCATTTTAGATAACTTTGTTTCCAGTTCATTATTGTAGTTGATATGATCGGTGACCCACTCGTCCCATTCCTTACCCGTTATGTCCTGTAAGCTTTTCCTGTCCAGTGAGCAGGCGAAAGAATTATGTCTGCCGGCATCGATATATGCCCCGATGATTTCATCGCCATGTTTCAGAACGATGCCCCGGGCATTCATTCTGGGATGCATGTAATCGGGCAATGGCTCTCTTAACCGGTAGATATCGACCTGTACTTCTTTTCCCAGATAGCCGGTGTAGTCCAGCCCGATATTTTTGGAAAGTTCGTTATTATAAGCCCAGTATATCTCCACTGGGAACTCGCCTGCCTCATGTTTCAGATCGGAGGGGAGTGTTTCATTACCCGAATTTACTTTATAGTCAACCGTCCAATTGTATTTACCAAACAAATCCATAACCGCATAGTTTATATTGGTATCAAACTGCTGGTATTCGGTGAAGTCCTTGATATACCTGAAAAAACTGAAACCGGGGTCATATTTGGCTTCATCAATCGCAAGATACCCCACTGCAAAGGCAGGATCATCAAAAGCAAACTTGATTTCCTTTTTGCTCCCATCCCTCGCAGCCAGAATCAAACGGTTCTCCCGGGTGGCCATTCCGCTCATGTTATTGGTTTTAGACTCATCGGTAATAATCTGGCTTTTCCCGATCATGGTTAAAATAGCAGACAGCATTTTGCCGTCTTTGATCTTGATGGTTTGAAAGTCTCTATACATGCCATTGGGATCAAAATTAACCTCGATCTCAACGGTGTTATTATAAATTTTTTCAAAGTCAGGCACCGCAGAATCTGTTATCTCGTTAGCTTCCTTTTGTGCAGTCTGATTGGTAATGGTATTCTCATCGTTACTGACCTGAGAACAACCTGCAAAACCGGCAACTATACCGATAATAATCATCATATGTAAAATCTTTTTAAACATTACAAGACCTCCAATTTCTGCCCGTATGATTTATTAATTATTATAACCTTCAAAAATAATGGCTTTAGTATTTTTTTGAATCATCTCTAAAAAGTAATACTCTATTATTTAAACGCACTTACAGTGGTTTTCAAAGCAATATTTATTCCTACGTTAAGGATGATCAAAGCTATTAAAGAATTTTACTTACGGTAATAAGTTGGTGCCTGGCACCGAGGTCAACCTGCTCGGCATTTTAGCTACTAAAGATGCCCATGGTTTATACCAGCAGTACGGCTTCATAAGCAACGAGGATAAATTTATGCTGAGGCCGCGGCGAGCATAAGCCGAGTCTAAAAGAAGCGGCACGAATTACGGAAAAGTATATTTATGGCAGGACATACAGAGGCCAACAGTCTGACGTTTTTTTGTTGGCCTGCTCTCGCCTCGATATCAGGTGTCAAGATACTGCTTAATTCTCAAGCAGTAAATAATATAATATTCTTGACAATAAATGTTATAATCTGTATATAGATTGATTATTTACCTTCTAATTAGCTGATACTATGCATATTGTGTAGGAATAAATTTAGAAGGTGATATGATTTGGATAAGCACAATGAGAGTGATGAAAAGATCCTTTATAATGGTTCTCAGGAGGAGTGGGAAAAGATGCCGTCACTTGCAAAAAAAGAACAGCATAAGGGACTATCTTTGTCATCAAAAAAAATGAATGAAATATCAGTTCGGCCCAAGGTTAAGAATGGGAAAATATTGTTTGATAAAAACAATAAAGATCATCGATATATTGTGGAAGCGGATCAGTAGCAAATAAATGTTTTTTGATATCGGTGACGTGTTTTGGCTTGAAGTTCAATATGGAGATATACCAAACAGTATAATTAAGAGAACAGATTATATAGGACGTCTGAGTGAAACTGATTTGCAGTATTTGATTAGACAAATTGAAATTAGGCATAAATGAGACCTCTCAAAAGAGGTCTTTTCTCTATTCAGTTTGTCGGTAAGATTGTGAGTTACCATCTACTTTATATAATTAATTTTTAATAACAGTAACAACCGCTATGCAGGTCAGCTAATCGTGCATCTAAGAAAGTGATGGAGGGGAGAAATTAAGCCCATGCTTAATAAAATTATAATGAACAAAAAGCTCAGTATCATCGTTGCATTAATAGTAGTAGCAGCAACGGGGCTGGCGGTCTATTACTACATTACAGCTTTCAGAGCAAATTCGGCTTCCGGAACGGTTGTAGAAGTATGCGCCTTGAATACTACCGGGCATGGAGTCAAGATCGATACGGGGTTTGTGCTTAAATGTTCCGACCCTATAAACGAGCAAGCGGTCAGAAATAGCATTGCGGTAACACCGGCAATCAACTATACACTTAAACATCAGTCCGGAAATCAATATATTCTGAAGTTTGATAAGAAGCTGAAATCAGATTCGATTGTAAGCTTTAAGCAGATTGATACTGTCAAACCTTATTCATGGGCTTTCCAGACTGAGAATGTCTTTCGGGTAACTCAGACACTTCCCGCCGACAAGTCCAAAATGGTTCCTGTCAATACGGGAATAGAAATCAGCCTGTCTTACTTGGATGTTGCAGATATCCAGAACAGCTTTAAGATTGAACCGGCAGTTGCCGGGAAATATGAAAAACACGGAAAGACATGGGTTTTTGTCCCGGATGGGCTTCAGCCCAACACCCTTTATAAGGTTACCGTCGATAAGGGTATGAAGTCATCAGGTGATGAGATTTTAGGCGAGGATTATACCTTTTCTTTTCGAACCAACGATACTTTACCCAAAGACAACTACCTGTACATAAGCGGAGAAGCTGCGGAGACCTTTGCCCCCGATGTCACTCCGATCATAGAAGTCAGGGCCAGCGAGCATTATAATGAAGCTGATTTAAGGGTGCGGGTGTTAAAGTTTTCGGATGCCGGCTCTTATCTAAACGCTCTTAAGGCCAGGCATGATTATATAAACGATCAGCTCGGTTATCAAAACAATTATTTTGCTTCACTTGAAGGTGTGGAGCAAATAGGGGATTTTACAACCAGGATTAAAAGAGAAAACCCCCAGCAAACCTGGTCGCCTGCATTTATCGTTTTGCCGGATAAGCTCCCCGAAGGCCACTACCTTATAGATGTTGCGGCCGATAATACTGCCGGTGACAGTAAGGGACATGTGCAGAAGTTTGTTCAGATTCACCCTTATGCCGTATATGCCATGTCTGTCGACGGATCTGAGCTGGTCTGGGTTAATGACACGGGCAATTCTTCTCCGGTTGCGGGGGTGCAGGCAGATATTAATGGAATAAGTTCAACGACTGCTGCTGACGGCACCGCACGCATCGACACGCCTGAACTCGATACAGACAGCTTTAATTCGCTGACGGTTACAGGTGCAGGACTTCCCTTCGTGGCCGAGCTCAGTCTGGCCAAGCCCGATGATTCCAGAAGGGTTGATGAGCAGTATTACACCTATATTTACACCGACCGGCAAAAATACCAGCCGATCGATACTGTATCGATATGGGGAATCGTTCTTCCCAAGGACGGGAAATCAAATCCACTCAGGGAGGCTGAGCTGCAGCTAAATGTAGGAGCATACGATAAAACTCCCCAAAGAACCATGGTGAGCCTGGATGATTCGGGTGCTTTTTCTGGGAAAATCGCAATTTCCGGTCTGGCCTCCGGTCATTACAACCTGAAGCTGGTTGCAGATAATATAACATATTGTTCCACGAATGTTGTGGTAGGACAATATGTTAAACCTTCCTATATAATTGAGGCCAGTACCGATAAACCGGCCTATTTTACCTGGGAGCCTATAAACCTCACCGGTAGGGCGTCATTTTTCGATGGAACTCCTGCAGGAAATATGCCGTTTGACATATATAACGGCGGTGGGGTGGACAAAAACCTGAGGGTAGACAGCAATGAAAACGGGAAGTTTCAGAGCAGTCTTAAGTTTAAGGATACCAAAAGCTCTTGGCTTCCGGAGTCTCTTTACTACTCAATCAATACTGCGGGCGCCGAGGATGCCAAATCCAGCACTTCAGGTTCGGTCCTAGTGTTTCCCAGGGATACTATGGTGCAGACCACTTTGCAAGATAATCCCGAAGGCTTCTCTATAAAAGTGAATACCAACCGCATCGACATAAGTTCAGTTAAAAGCGGGGACAACATATACACGGACAATTATGAGCATATCAAGGGGGCCGGTGTCGATATACCTGTCACCGTCAAGATTTTTGAAGTAACCTGGAACAAGATTCAGGAAGGTACCTATTACGACTATATCAACAAGGTTACTATACCCAGATATCGCTATGAAAAATCAGAAAAGCAGGTGGATAACCGCTCGGGTATTACCCAAAACGGCAGCCTGCTTTTTGACCGGCTTAGCTACAGCAACACCAGTGAGCACTATTACTATGCCCTGGTTGAGTGTACGGATGCACGCGGGAGCAATATCAGCGAGAGGGTCGATTTTTACGGCAATATGTATCCCAGCCAGTCCGGTATAAAGTATTACCAATTTTCCCACCAGGAATCCAAGCGTTTTTCGAGCGGTGATACGGTAAACATCAAACTGCTTGAAAACAGCCAGCCCGCATTAAATCAAGGCCGGCTGCTTTATGCCGTTGTTCAGAACAGTCTGGGTGATTATAAAACAAGCGAGGGGATAAGTTTCAACTATAATTTCAACCGGGCTGACATTCCCAACATTGCTATTATTGGAGCTTACTTTGACGGGAAAAATGTCTTTCCGGTTGCCAGGGACTTTCTGGCATATGATCCCGGTGAAATGCAATTGACCGTTGCCGCAGTCCCGAATCAGGATAGCTTTACCCCCGGCAGTGAAGTCCATTTGGACATCACTGTCACCGATAGAAACCAAAAACCGGCAGCAGGAGCAGCGGTATGCGTAAGTGTTGTTGATGAAGCCGCCTTTGCGGTGGCCGATCAGAATGCAGACCCGCTGGGTGAGATTTATTCCCGGTATTTTTATCCGCAGGTCACCACTTATGCTTCGTACGTCCAGCATGATTTCAGCGGGTCGTCTGTGCCTGAAGGAGGAGGAGAGGGCGGTTCGGAATATATCCGCAAGAATTTTCTTGATAATGCTGCATTTCTTACCGCAACTACAGGAAAACAAGGCCAGGCTTCTCTAACCTTCAAGCTTCCCGATAACCTGACTGCATGGCGGATAACTACGCTGGCGGCGGTCAATGGCGTTTATGCCGGGAACAGCCGTGTGGATATAAAAACTACTCAGCCATTTTTTGCGGACCTGCTGATAAATAAGGTGTTTATTAAGGGAGACAACCTGGCCGCGGCCGTTCGCGGATTTGGCACAGCCCTGAATAGCAGCGACGGGGTTGGATTCAATGCGGTCCTCCGCTATCCAGACGGTACCAAAAAAGACTTTGCCGGAACCGGAAAAGCCCAGGGATATGTAAATATGGGCTTCGGAACGGGGCCGGAGGGTGACTATACCCTAACAGTTACGGCCAAATCCGCCGCAGGCACTGACAGCATCGAAAAGAGCTTCAGGGTTGTGGGCAGTGCTCAGGAAATACCGGTCATAAAGACCTTTTCTCTCGCAGACGGGATTGATATTAACGCCTTGCGCTCACCGGTTACACTGGTCTTTTTTGACCAGTCCCGCTCGCTTTATAATGAGTGCCTGCAAAGCCTGGCCTCGGGCTATGGCGTCCGGGCCGACATTCGTGCCAGCCGAGCCGTGGCGCAGAAGCTATTAAAGGAGCTGTACGGAAAAGCTCTGCCCAACTATTTTTACGGAACCCAGAACGAGGAGCTCCAACCGGGATCACTTCAGGACTATACCGGAGGGGTTAAATTGTTTGACTACGG
>JAAZFJ010000406.1 GCA_012511795.1 Syntrophomonadaceae bacterium | reverse complement strand
TATATGTGTTAGTAATCGGATGGGATGCTTTGATGAAAAAATGAACGAAGGTGCACTTTTTACTTTCTTTGCAAAGCAGTTTATAATCTTTACAGAATAATAGGATTTTAGTTGTTGGAAGGATGAAGAAATTGACGGAGCAATATATTACCCGCCTTAAATATGAAGATAAAGAAATCATTTTGATCGCTACAGCCCATGTATCAAAAGAGAGTGCAGAACTGGTAAAACGGGTGATCCTGGAAGAACGGCCGGACAGCGTCTGTATTGAACTGGACAAGGACCGTTATCAGAGCATGGAGAATCCGGAGGCCTGGGAAAAAACCGATCTGGTCAAGGTCATAAAAGAAAAAAAGGTGGGATATCTGATCGCCAACCTTATTCTTGGTTCTTATCAAAAAAAGATCGCCAAAAAACTGAATGTAACTGTTGGCGGGGAGATGAAACAGGGGATCGAAAGCGCCAGAGAAGTAGGGGCCGCCCTGGTTCTGGCAGACCGCAGCATCCAAACTACATTTCTGCGTATATGGCGTAAATTGAGCTTTTGGGAAAAAATGAAACTGTTTGCGGGTCTGCTTTTTTCCATGGATGATGATACAGATATAACAGAAGAGGATCTGCAGAATCTGCTGCAGCAGGATATGCTGGAGGCGGTGGCGGCTGAGGTGCGCAGTGAGTTTCCCCAAATAGGGGAGATACTGATTGGAGAGCGGGACCAGTTCCTGGCGGCGAAAATCAGGAACGCGCCCGGTAAAAAGGTGGTTGCCGTATTGGGCGGCGCACATGTGCCGGGTGTGAAGGAAGAGATATATAAAACCCGTGATATCGAGAGTATTTCCACTGTTCCCCCCGCCGGCAAATTTTCAAAACTGGCCGGCTGGATCATTCCTGCCGCAATTTTGATACTTATTGCTTATGCCTTTCTGGCCGATGTGCAAACCGGTTTACAGCAATTGTCCACATGGGTTTTATGGACTGGTTCCCTGGCGGCTATATTTACAGCCTTGTCTTGGGGACATCCCTTAAGTATCCTAACCTCTTTTGTGGCGGCTCCTTTTACCACCTTAAATCCGGTGCTGGCCTGCGGATGGATCACCGGCCTGGTAGAAGCCACCATCAAAAAACCCACTGTTCAGGATGTGCAGAATGTTTCCCAGGACATTTACAGTGTCAAGGGGGTTTACCAAAATCGCCTTCTCAGGACCCTGCTGATCATCGTCATGGCCAACCTGGGCGCCTCATTAGGAACTTTCATTGCCGGGGCCGACATCATCAAGCAGCTGTTTTAGGGACTTGGGGGTCAGGCTTTGGTTGCTGCTTTTAAGCTTTAACCCTTGTGCCTATTCCCAGACTTCGTCAGCCAACTTCTGGATTTCATCTTTTAATTGGGCGGTTGCTTTCCGGTCGATCTGCCATTGGTTTTCTGCCTCGATAAAGACCAATGAGTCACCTTCCCGGGCGTCTGCCGGCAGGTCAGTGACCTTGACCTGTTTCATGTTTCCGTCAATTTCTATGATGGCATAGTCCCCTTCAAAACGGTCAATGATTCCTTTGGTCATCCTTTTTACCTCCTTAGTTAATTTCTATATCTTCCCCATTTGTGGAGAAAACAATGGTACCATCCCGGTCCGTCCGGAAGATTTCTACTCCTGCACTATTCAGCAGTTCCATGGTTTCCCTGTGAGGGTGCCCATAGGGGTTGTCTTCTCCCAGCATGATGACGGCATACCTGGGTGCTGCCGCCTGCAGGAATTCAGGGCTGGTAGATGATGAGCTGCCATGGTGCCCCACCTTTAAAACCGTTGTTTTTATATCTGTACCAGCGCTTAAAATCTGGGCTTCTGATTCAGCTTCAGCATCTCCGGTGAATAAAAATGAATGGGAGCCATAGTCAATTTTTATCACTGCGCTGTAATTATTCAAGCTTTCATAGCTGTCCTCAACCGGTGCTGCAAAATATGCGTTCAAGCCTTCAAGGGGCAGATCGACCCCTGCTTTGGCAGTGGTGACCTTCAAACCATTATCTTTAACTGCGGCTAATAGATCCCGGAAAGTTTTGGTGGTATGAGTTACTTTGGGCAAATAAACTTTTTGGACGGGAAAATGATCGATCACGGTATCCAGTCCGCCGATGTGATCGGCATGAGGATGAGTTCCTACCACTATGTCCAATTGTTCAACTCCCTGTGATGTTAGATATTCTATAACCTCACCGCCATAGGAGTTATCACCTGCATCCACCAGCATGTTCTGTCCGGCAGGTGTCTGCACCAGGATGGCATCTCCCTGGCCAACATCGATAAAATGTACTTGCAGGGTACCGGCAGTAGTTTGGACGGGATCTGTCTGGACCGGCACGGTTGTCTGCGGGCTAACCCCACAGCCGTTTATGAGTAAAGAGAAACTGAAAATCAAGATCAATAACAACTGTAAATATTTTTTCAAAATGTTTTTTCCTTTCAATGGTAATAATGATCTCTACTTACTATACTGGAGCCTGGCGAAAAAGTGAACCGGCTTAATATCTCAGGAAACAAAAAGCGCATATAATTTTACTGCTGCCTTAGGGGGGAATAATAAAATAAATAAGAATTTATTAAGCAAAACAATACAGCCAGGAGATTTAAGATGAAAGTTTTTACAGCCGGCTCCCGTATGGTATCGGAATTATGTCCTCAGGTACGACAACAGATAGATCTTATCATTCATAACAGGGATACGATTTTGGTGGGTGATTCTATCGGGATCGACCGGGCGATACAAGATTATTGCCTGGAAAAGCAATACCGCTATGTCAAAATATTTGCCGCCAACGGCCAGGCCAGGAATAATCTAGGCCGCTTTGAAGTGGTGAATGTAAAAGTAGGACGCCATTTAAAAGGGTTTGACTATTACGCTGCCAAGGACCTGGTGATGGCCGAGGAAGCTGACTGGGGATTAATGGTGTGGAATGGCAGGAGCAAAGGAACCTTAAATGACATCATTCATATGACCTGTTTGAAAAAACAGGTTTTGGTTTACTATACACCTGATGAGAGTTTTTATTCCCTGAAATCCACGGCGGATGTCATTGACTTATTAGATCATAATGAGGATCCTGGTGTACATGAATTCTTCCTGAAACAGCTGAAAAGGAGGAAGTAACCTTTATTGCCATATACAGGCATTATCTGATAGGATAGTTGTGTATTTGTTAAAGGTGGATCGATGAATGAAAGTAATTGATTATTTTACGATAAATAAAAAGTTCATGCTTTGGGTATTGGTGATTTTATGGATGGGAATCATCTATTATTTGTCCGGGCAAACAGCAGTTGAATCCTCCAGTTTAAGCGGCCAGACCATCCGCGCGTTAGCAGGGGCAATTTTTCCCGAATTCAATGAATTGTCCTCCCTGGAGCAGAAGGAAATAGTGGCCGGCCTGCAGTCTGTAGTCCGGGATGCAGCCCATGTCCTGACCTATTTTATCCTGGGTATACTGACTATGGCAGCCATTGCTACCCGCCCCTGGGCATTAAGAACCAAAGTGACAAGTGCCTTGGCAATATGTACCATATATGCAATAGCCGATGAGCTGCACCAAGTGTTTGTAGATGGCAGGGCTTTTGAACTGATGGATATCGGCCTTGATTTTTGCGGAATAGCAGCCGGCACAGCAATAATGCTCTGGATAGGGGAAAGCTGGAAAGCAGAAGGGGAAAAGCGTGAGGGGTGAGGCGCGGAAACCTTAGCTCCATGCGATGTAGGGGAAGTTATCAACTTCCCGCTTCCTTATGGTTGGTTGGTTAGTTGGCTAGTTGGTTAGGCGTGAGACTTTCCGTGAGGAGTAAGGAGACCATATCCCAAGCTTTGTAGGGGTCGACGACCCTATCGACCCGCATGGAAAGTTGGAAGGTCGGAAAGGGGCTAAGTGAACTGAAAGAAGTTGACAGCTCCAC
>JAAZFJ010000405.1 GCA_012511795.1 Syntrophomonadaceae bacterium | reverse complement strand
TTGTACAACTCAGCAATGTTCTCGGCCGTGACCCCCATATGATAGCCTTCAAAGGCACAGGTCAGCCCTCCCAACATCAGGCTGTCTTGCACGGTTTCACCATCATTGAGACGATAACCTTTCCGAGCACCAAAGAGCAGATAGGGGGCATTGCTCATACTTTCATACCCCACCGCAGCCGCTACTTCTATCCTGCCTAACATAATTTCCTGGGACAGGATATCGGCCGCCCGCATGGAAGATGGACATTGCTGGTGCACCGTGGTAGAAACAGTTTCCACCGGCAGACCAGCTTTTAATGTCACCCAGCGAGCTGAGTTCCCGGGTGAGCCATATTGGTTGCATTGACCGCCGATCACCTCTTCAATCAGGTTAGGGTTGATGCCAAACTTATCGATAGCTCCCTTGAGAGCTAATACCCCCAGTTCATGGCCCTTGACGCTAGCCAGCGAGCCCTGAAAATCGCCAACTGCTGTCCGGGCGGCCGCTACTATAACCACTTCTTGCATATATTCTGCTCCTTTCCCTGGTTAAGTTCCTGTAAATTCGGGTTTTCTCTTTTCAATAAAAGCCTTCATTCCCTCTTGTTGATCCCGAGTAGCAAAACAACTGGCCCAGGCAATCGATTCGAACTCGATTGCCTTGGTGCCATCAATATCAAAGGCCTGGTTGATACATTGTTTAGCCAATTTCAAAGCTACGGGTGGTTTACTGGCCAGCATTTCAGCCGTTTGGATTGTTTCTGCCAATGCATCATCTGCCAGTTGATTGATTAACCCGTACTGCAATGCTTGTTCGACATTAATAGTTCTCCCGCTGAAAATCATTTCTTTGGCCCGGGCAGCTCCTATCAGCCGCGGCAAACGCAAGGTTCCCCCTGCTCCGGGGAAAATCCCCAGATTGATTTCCGGCAGACCTAACCGGGCGGTCTTATCTGCGATCCGCCAATCACACACCAGGGCCAGTTCCATTCCTCCCCCCAGAGCAAAACCAGAGATAGCCGCCAATACTGGCTTGGAGAAGGCTTCGATCCGCGCAAAACAGTGGCGGAAGGAAAACGCCCGGGCTTGTTCCGGATTGAAATCCAGCATGTCATTGATGTCAGCACCAGCTGCAAAGTTCTTTTCTCCGGTGATTATGACCGCCCTTACATATTCATCAGCTTCCCATTCCATGAAGACCTGATCTAATTCTTTTATCATCTGGTGATTTAAGGCATTCAATGCTTCCGGCCTTTGCAGCTTGATAATCCCAATCTTTTCACGCCTATTAAGGGAAATACAGTCATATGACATTAACTAAATACCCTCCTGTACGATCCATTGCTGTGCTCAACCTTATTGCTCGCCGACCAATGCTCTCAAACTTTTACGGTCCGGCTTGCCAACAGGTGTACGAGGCAGATCATCTAAGAATTCAATTTCAGCCGGCACTTTATAAGGGGCTAGTTGTTCCCGGCAGCGTGCAATAACTTCTTCTTTAGTGAGTTTGGCCCCCGGTTTCAGGATAATAAATGCTTTGGCAACTTCCCCGCGCTTGTCATGAGGTACTCCAATGGTACAAGCATCCTGAATTTCTGGCATGGCGTAACATACTTCGTCAATTTCCCGGGGAAAAACATTGAAACCGCTGCTGATTATTATGTCTTTCTTGCGATCTACAATAAAAAAGAATCCGTCTTCGTCCATACGGCCGATGTCACCGGTATAAAACCATCCATCTCTCAGTACCATGGCAGTTTCCTCCGGGTTATTCCAATATTCGCGCATCAACTG
>JAAZFJ010000058.1 GCA_012511795.1 Syntrophomonadaceae bacterium | reverse complement strand
GCCGGGCGCCATAAAATGATACGGGCTTTGGAATCCCTTAAAGCCACCGTAAATATGGTAGATAACAGTCAGGAAGCTTTACAGACCTTTAAAATCAGCGGGGAAAAGAGGATGGGTCTGGCTCAGTTGATGGCCAGTCACCCTTCATTAGATGATAGGATCAATAGACTGAAAGCAGCCAGATAATTTTTTAACAATAATATTTTGGATAAAATTAAAAAAAGCCATATCTTCAAACAAAAATGAGGACATGGCTTTATTTATATACAACTTATAATCAACTATTGCTTTGGACAACATCTGGTGCCTGACCCCAAAGGCAACGCCAGCCGCTTTTCTCCACATGAGCTTCTAAGCCCGGATCAGGATTTACCGCAACCGGTTCGCCAACAATCTCCATGATGGGGATATCCGAATAACTGTCTCCATAAGAGCGGCTCAATTTCCAGTTGATCTTCTCATCTTTGAAAACACGCTTAAGCAGGACCGACTTGGTCTTTCCATCGATCACTGATAAAGGCTTTTTTAAATCTACTTTGCCGTTTTTATAATGGATCTCAACTGCAATAACCGTATCAAAACCCAGCTCTTCGGCAACAATGTTCAGCATTTGGGCATAGGCACCGGATAGAATCACACAGTGGTAGCCCTGATGTTGTGCACGGTGTAGTTCCTCTATTACCTGGGTGTTAAAATAAGTTTTCATAGCAGGATAGGCCTGGCGAAAAAACTGGTCAATATCCTCTCTGGTCATATTTTTAAAAAGACCGTGAAACTGAGCCAGAATTTTTACCTTCATTTTCTCCCGGGGCCATAAACCCAGTTTATAAAATACTAAACAAGGTGAACAAGCCAAATAGGTTTTAATATAAGTAAATTTTGATTTCCCCTGCCGCAGCCACTCCTGGCCCAAAAATGGCAAAGTGTCTTTTCTAAAAAGTGTTCCGTCAAAATCAAAAATAGCTATTTTCATGAACGACCCCCGCCTTAGTAAAAATTAACCGACCTCTTGTAGTTTGGCCGGCTAAATATATTTTATCAAAATGTTTGATTTTTTATAATTGTAGTGCTTCTGACCACAACACTAAAATCCATCATTCCTTAAGCGCCTTACTAATTACAGTGAATAAAAGGATTAAAAAGAATTAATCTCCTGTACTATACAGTTTTACTTATTTACCCCAAAATATCAATAGTTAATTTTCAACTGTTATCAAAAAGCTTGACTATATTCTAGATTTTATTACCTATAATCATTCATTTGATTTTAAGCATATCGGTTAGTATCTGCTTACCAATTTCTAATCTTAATTGACTTAATAAATGCAGTCTTGCACATAGAAATTTTCCGCATACAAATAGAAATTGCATTATACTATACATTAGTGTCCTTTATTTTTCAGTTTATATAAAAAGAAGCTAAAAGGGAGCAAAGAAATGAATAACAAATCTCTTAATACAAGAACTGACTCAATGACTTCCTTTATCGTAATGGATGTACTGGAAAGGGCCCAGGCTTTGGAAGCCCAGGGGCGTGATATAATCCATATGGAGATAGGGGAACCGGATTTTCCTACCCCCGAACCTATTAAAGCTGCAGCTTTGAAGGCTCTGGCAGCAGATGACACCCATTACACACATAGTTTAGGTAAAATAGAGCTCCGGGAAGAGATTTCCCGTTATTACTGGAATAATTACCGTGTAAATATTTCACCTGACCAGATCATCGTTACTTCCGGAACTTCGCCAGCTCTTCTGCTGATTCTTTCTGTACTGATAGAAACCGGCCAATCGGTTATATTACCAGACCCCTATTATGCCTGTTATCCAAACTTCATCAAATATTTGGGTGCTGATCCTCTTTACGTACCTGTAAAAGAAGGAGACGGCTTTAAATATAGAACGGAGACAGTAGAAAAATCCATTACGCCGCAAACTAAAGCGATCATGGTCAATTCTCCGTCAAATCCTTGTGGTACGGTGTTCACTGCGGATGAGTTTCGTGCAATCTGCGACCTTGGCCCAATTATCATATCAGATGAAATATATAATGGCTTGATTTATGAAGGGACAGAGCATTCGGTTTTGCAATTTAACTCTGATGCCTTCGTCATTAATGGTTTTTCCAAG
>JAAZFJ010000057.1 GCA_012511795.1 Syntrophomonadaceae bacterium | reverse complement strand
ATGGTACTGGCTGACGCTATAATAAGATTGATACCTGGGGTTTTGGGTGACAATGAATCGTCTGTTGATGAATCTTTTGCCTGTGAGCTGCTGGAATACCCGCAATATACTCGCCCCAGAGTCTATAAGCAAATGGAGGTTCCTGAAGTTTTACTCTCGGGACATCATGAGAAGATCAGAAAATGGCGTCTGAAACAAAGTATGCTCAGAACTCTGCTTAAGCATCCGGAATTACTGCTGAAAAAGGAATTTACTGAAGAGGAAAAAAAAATAATGCTGGATATTTTATTTAATAAGGAGCAGAAAATTGAGAAAGGCTAAAGTGTACATAGCCCTTTTGCATTATCCTATGTATAACAAACGCATGGATATCATCACGACTTCAGTGACGAATCTGGATCTGCATGACATAGCACGGGCTGCCCGTACCTATGATGTAGAAAAGTTTTATGTTGTACATCCTTCGCCAAATCAGCAAAATCTGATTAAAGACATAGTAGCTTACTGGCAGGAAGGGTATGGCGGAGATTATAATACTGACCGCAAAGAAGCTTTTAAGAGATTATATATTTGTTCTGATTTAAAGCAGGTTATTGAATATATAACCGGACATGAAGGACAGGCGCCTATAACGGTAGCGACTGATGCCCGTGACTATGGGAATTCAGTAACGTACCGCAATTTAAAGGACATCATGTACAATGAAGAAAAAATATTCTTAATTCTTTTCGGTACCGGATGGGGAATAGGGAAGGAATTAATTATGAACTGTGATTATATACTGGAGCCAATTGAGCCAAACCGTTCCTATAATCATCTGTCAGTGAGAAGTGCAGTAACGATTATTCTGGATAGACTCCTGGGGGCTTACTGGTTTTAAATGTTTTAACTTGTAGTACAGATATCGTTTATGATATACTATTTTTGTTCTGTTTGAATAGGGGTGGTCCGCTGCATTAACAAATGTACGAACACCTGATATAAGGGAGGCAGCAGAGATGCAAGACATTATTAAATCTATCGAGGAAGAGTATTATAAGAAAGATTTACCCCTTTTTGGACCTGGCGATACAGTTAAAGTGCATGTCAAGGTGGTCGAGGGTACCAGGGAAAGAATCCAGATTTATGAAGGTACTGTTATGAAAATCAGGGGTGGGGGACTTTCTCAGACTTTTACGGTTAGAAGAATCACGTATGGAGTAGCAGTTGAAAGAACCTTTCCCGTACATTCACCCAAAATAGCGAAAATAGAAGTTACCCGCAAGGGTAAAGTACGGCGGGCCCGTTTATTCTACTTACGGGGACTTACTGGCAAGAAGGCAAGAGTTAAAGAAAAAGGCAGATATAAATAACAATAAAAATCAAGAATACCTTAGGGTATTCTTTTTTTGAAAAATTATATTGGCGGAGATAAAAATGAGTATTAACTGGTATCCCGGGCATATGGTGAAAGCCCGTCGGGAAATTGAAGCAAATATAAAACTGGTGGACATTGTTTTAATACTGCTTGATGCCCGTGCTCCTTTTTCCTGCCGCAATATGGAGCTGGAAAAAATTGCGGATAAGAAAAAAACCGTCTTTGTTTTAAACAAAGCAGATCTGGCAATACCGGAAGCAACTTCCGGCTATTTGAATTCATTGAGAGAAAGTGGCTGTGTGGCTGTTGCAATGGACTCAATAAGCGGCAAAGGCAGTAAAGATGTAGTACAGGCAATAACAGAAAGCTATCAGGAACAGGCTGATAAAATGCTGCAGAAGGGACACCGGGTACGCCCTGTAAGAGTTATGGTGACCGGAGTACCCAATGTAGGCAAGTCTACTTTTTTAAATAGCTTGGTTGGCCATAAAGTCGCTGAAACCGGCAATAAGCCAGGTATTACCAGAGGGAAGCAATGGATCAGAATACGTGAGGATATAGAATTTCTGGATACTCCAGGTTTGATGTGGCCCAAAATCGAGAATCCGGAACAAGGGTTTAAGCTAGCTCTGTTGAGTATCGTAGGCGAAAATGCTTATAGTGAGTATGAAGTGGCATTATACCTGCTGAATATTTTGGTTAACAAATGGCCCCATGTGCTGAATGATAAATTTAAATTGGATACACTAAATATGGATGAAACGGAAATACTAAATGAGATTGCCAGGAAAAGAGGGCATTTAGTAAAAGGGGGACAGCTTGATATTGAAAAAACCTGTACCATGCTTTTACAGGATTTCCGCAAAGGAAAGCTGGGAAAATTCAGCCTCGACTAAATGAAGTTAAATTATATCTAATTTTACTGCTGCCAAATAATCGGAAGCAGTTTTTTTATGCTTTTTTAGATTAATTGTATTTATTAAGCAGGAATATAATGCGCTCAGGTAGTATAGTAATAATAATCATGAATAATAAATTATATAATAGTAAGTTATTAAAAAAACGGGAGGTTATAATTAGAGATGGACAGCAGAAAATGGTTTATTGTATGTACTGGACTATTGATCGGAGCGATTGCAGCGATCTTGGTCAAATTAGGAAATCCTATGAATATGGGGTTCTGTATCGCATGTTTTGAACGTGATATTGCAGGGGCTTTAGGATTACACCGGGCGGGGGTAGTTCAATATATTCGCCCGGAAATAATAGGAATTATTTTAGGAGTAGTTTTTACTTCAATGTTTGCAGGTGAATTTAAAGCCCGGGGCGGATCATCAACATTGGTTCGTTTTGTTATGGGTATGTTTATGATGATCGGTGCTCTGGTATTCTTGGGATGCCCCCTTCGTGATGTTTTAAGGATGGCCGGCGGAGATTTCAACGCGGTTGTTGGTTTTATTGGATTTATAGCCGGAGTTGGCGCCGGAGTATTTTTCCTGCGCAAAGGTTTTAATCTGGGCAGGGCAGAATATAGCCACTCCAATGCTGGTGGATATATTATACCCATTATTGCAGCCATTCTGTTGTTTTTGCTGCTGAAAGCTACAGTATTTAATCCCGATGCAGGGGGGCCGATTT
>JAAZFJ010000056.1 GCA_012511795.1 Syntrophomonadaceae bacterium | reverse complement strand
TCTTTATTTAGTTCGCTGGTCGGTGTTCAGGTGATTCGGGCGCAACAGGAAATAATGGATACCTTGACTGTGAGATCCCTTAGTGTGGTGGGTGTAGAAGGGCAAGTCCTTGCATCAATCGGTCCTGCTCCAAATGGTGGTGGGTTCGTAAAAATCTTTGACGAAAATGGGAGACTTGGGATGATGATCGTTGCTGATTCAGAATATAGAGGTCTCGGAGTTTTCAAGGAAAATGGTGAATTGGGTATATCGATCGGCTCAGACGGAAACACTAGTACGATCGAAGGGTATTGGTCGTACTGTGCTCTATGTTGGTAACTTTTCCCTCTGTGCTGATGGTTGTCTCGGCGATTGATACATATTAAATATCTAAGGCAATGCAAGTAGCTTTTCCAGGGCGCCGTTAATACTCTTCCAAGTAAACAATTGAACTTCATCTTGCTCCTCATATCCAATGGGGGGTATCCCGCCCCAAGCAATCAAGAAGCCCTTGAGAGTCTGGTTTTCTTCGCGAACTGCTTGAAAATCTTTGAGATAACCCAGTAGCTTATATGTGCCGTCTACAAGGTAGTTTCTATTTGTGGACCGCTTAACTTCCACTATGTAATATGTTTTGCTACCTTCACTTTCGAAGAAGAGTATGATATCGGGCCGGCGAACTGTTTCTCCAAAGCCATATTTGGTCATAAGAGCGCTATAGCTACTGTTTTTCTTGAAGAGATTCGGTAGCTTTTGATAAAAGACTCGCAAGGTGCAATTAGAAGCCCTGAGAATGCAGGATGCTTTGGACCCACCGCCGATTAAACCTGAATCGGTTTCTTTCCATCCACAACTCATAGCGGTGGTAATGATTTTGAAAAGGACGGCAACCTCAAATAGAGTGTCCCAGTTCAAAGGTTCAAGTATATTCCCTCCAAGGTTCTTTTGTAGAAAAATGATCGGGTTATGTAGACAGAGTAGAAATAGATAAGCAATGTCCGCAAGTGACCTATAATGTGGCGCTCTTGCCTGTTTGGTCTGCTCAATAATCTTGTTTGATAGTTCATGGAGCTTCCCGATTTGGGCAACATAAGGATTGCGTAATAGTCGAGCACTCTGCGCTGCTATTAGGGTAATACGGTTAATCCACTTCTCTCCCTTAGTAGACGTGGCGTACCATGTGAGTGAACTGAAATCATCCGGCGAGATACTTTTGGCGATGTTGTGGATCTGATGCACTAGAAACACGAAAAGCCGGTTTTCTGGCAAATCAAAAACTTGCGATCTTCGAGAATAAACAAACAAACTCTTGTCTCCGCCTGCCACCGCTCTTATGTTGTAGGTTCTAGGCCAGTCAATTTTCCCCTTAATCTTTGAGCGTCCAATCGCTTTTTCATTTACTGATTCCTTGGTAAGGCGGTTTATGATTCTGGGAGCACCTTCGTTAAGAAACAATTTGACTTCATCGGATAAGAGAAAGCGTATATTGGCAAGAGTCTGTATGTCACGCCTGCTTAAGTTGGTGATATTTCCCATTACCTCGTCAGCTGTATTCTCTTTGGCGTTGTGCTGAATAAAGCGCCAAAGGAACTTGCTCGCATATTGGGATATTGCACTGTGGGTGGCCTCATCCCAACAATCAGTGTTTGTTATCACATCAATTACACCCCTTATCCTTCGTAAGAGTCTTCTTCCTCCTCGGATGGGATTTCTGTAAACCTCACCTTTGAAAGTTCCGCAGGTTTTACGTCAAAAAACTCGCATAAATAATTCATGAATTGGCTACGATCGTCTTTTAAAAGGAACGTCCCAAGAATTTTGTATAGTTGCTTAATCTCACTCAGACTTATTCCCTCATATTGAGGGATGACAAGTGCTGAAATAGCTCCGAATAAATCATCATAACCAGATACTTTTATGTAAGAGATCAGATCTAACATGACGGCTGCACCAAGCTTCTTTGGACTATTTCGAACTAGTTGTAGAAGGATGTTTGCCGTTTGAGGGTGCTCTCCTAGGTGTCGCTCGATAAGTTCAGCGTACTCTGCTTCGTTGGGCACATCGATATGAATGAACGCAAAACGCCGCATAAAAGCATAGGATAGCATGAATAATGTGTTCTTGTCGTATGTGTTCATGGTTGCCAGGATGCGCCAGTTTTGACCAATACAATACGACGCTGTTTTTGTATCATAGTAGCTATGTAAGGTCTTAACACGCTTGATGGAGATGGGCTTTTCGCCTTCTGAGGTTGAGACAGTATACTGTAGTTCGACATCTACTCCAGATAGAACTGAAAAAAAATGACCAAAGGCTTTGTCTACTTCGGCTCTATTGATCTCGTCAATAACAAGCCATTTGTTTTCGCGTATGCTTTTTAGAAAGATGCCTTCTTGGAACTGAAGATGGCCATTTTTGTCTGGCATATAGCCGCCAATAGTGTCAAATGTTGTCCAGTCTGATGTGGCAGTAGTGAGAGTGAAACCACTTATAAACATTGTTCGTTTTGCTTCTAAGCAAGCTCTGTTGGCCAACGTTGTTTTTCCAGTCCCAGGAGGGCCAGTGAATATGATATGTTTCCCCATATTGATTAGATTGCACATGCTGGTTATGGGGCCTGTCGGCATGATGAAGTCCTCAAGAATGACAGTGATATTAGGTTCATATCTGTCACTATGGTTTTCATAAGCATCTTCTTCGCCCAACGTTTGTGGCAAGGGCTCATTGAAGTCTAACTGCATAGGTACGAGCTTTACCGTAGATCCTTTGATTCTGGCCATGAGTGCATCGCCTACAGTGGCCTCAAGATCTTGTTCTATTGCCGGGCGTAACTCTAACATCGCACGCATTAAGGCAACAGCGTTCTTTTCAGCCATTCTAGAGATTGCTTGATTTGGTTCCCATTTAGTCATTGGACCAATACCAATAATGTCATACGTATCGCTATAGGGTTTAAGATCCTCTCTCTTGATCGGCTCGTCGAACAGGACCATTACATTGATGGCGATTTTGTAGTTGTTCTTCTCATACCCTTCGTCGTAAGGTTCCTTGGAGATGACCCCCATACCTATCAGCCCTGTTTCCCAAGTAACTAAGGAACTTCCTTTATCTCCACCAAGAACTATAAAGATATGTTGTCCAACAAACAAGGCGTCTTTAAGTATGTTGAGTCCATCGATCTCGATATTCTCTTCACGACTTAGGATTTTCTGTACGGTGATGGGTGACTTTGTTCTTATGCTATAGAAGTCTTGGCCTTCGGAGCTAGCTTCGTCAAGAATTTCCGCTACGGCAACTTGAAGTTCCTCAACCGGTGTGTCCTTATATTTGAGGTAGATTTCGTATAGGTACTTACTTCTTTTCTCTAGAGGTTCTTGATGCCACCCTTTTCTACCATTACTGTCGAAGACGGCATCAAAAGCATCCTTATCATTCTTGAGGGTATTACGTTTAACATTGTATTTCGATGAAAGGACTTCTAAAGCAGGATAGTACTTGCCTTTATACCTCTCATCATCGCTGGGCAATTTAGCAAAGTACAGGCACGTTAGAGCACGTTTTTCTTTATCATCCATTTGGTTGATGTCAATTGACATTATTCTTACCTCCCAAATTGTGGTTGTGGTAAGTAAATCTTAGGCTTCCTTCAATGGGGACAGCTTCAGTCTTCGTTTTGGTAGGTTATCCCAATCCTAGTATTTCGGTGATAATGAATAAAACTCCTTTATATAGTCCGATTTGTGGGGTCAACCAACATCCCATAGGGATCGGATGTTATATAAAGGAGCGTGGAACGTTTATATTTCCAACTGTGGTTTTTCTGTGGAAAAGTCCATGTAAAATTGTTCTTCGTCTAATTTATAGAACGTGACATCTGTTCTTCCGTAGTTTAAGAGGTCTTGTTTTGTCACAAATGCGCCATTCGCGACCCCAATGCGGTTCCGAAGATATTCGCCGAGCAATGAGTTGTTCTGTGGTGTAGTTATCGCTTTGTCCCCGTCTTGCTGAACACGCAGTATTAATTGCTTTTGATCATCCGTTAGTACGGTGAAATGTCTTCTTTCGAGGGGGAAAAACCCTGAACGAGCAATTTTCGCAGGAAGGGGAATATATGCTTCGTTAGGGTTCCTTTTTGTTCTATTTCTTCTATGCCCCCAGTTGATTCCTGAACCAAAACCGACATCCCCTCTATTTGTAAGTAAGGAAAGCTTAACTTTCGATATGCCAGCACCACTTAGGGAAATAGATGGAGATTCCTCCACGCTCAAGACAGGATGTGCGGGCTTTAGCATTATTACGTCCTCAATTTCCGCGTGGTTACAGTATGTCGTCCTTGATTCTATTAAATCATAATACTCTCTTGCCTGGTTAGGGTCGCAATCATGGAGTAGTTCACTCCTGGCAGGCGAAAATGCTGCTTGCGTATAGTTCGCAGATCCTACGTATGCGCGGAAAGGTCTCCCATCTTTTTCCCATAGATAGATTTTGGAGTGTACAGGTGGTCCTTCTGTTACATATTGGCATGTAAATGGTGATTGATATGCTCTGTTGTTTCCCGAAACGAGGTCTTTGAATCCATTATGTACCGAAATTGCTAAACCATCAAAACGGCACATCCCGACAATCAAATTGATTTCGATCATATCCTGTTTTTGGTCTAGAATCTCAGTCATATGCCACGAAGCCATCGTGTGAGTTGCGTATCCGGATACAATTTTCAGTTGATCAGCACCATCTCGTATAGGCTTAATAAGAACAAGATCTCGCAAACCTGTTCGGTAAAGCATTGTTATCCCTCACTATTCATTTATGTTGGCCTCAATCCATGGATATTCAATGCCAGCGAAGGAACGTAGTACGGCTTCAAAGATAATTTGGGCCCCCCGACAAGGTACTGCCATGCCAATTTGTTTTCTGACACTCTCTTTGGAACCGTGAAAAACATAAGTGTCCGGAAATGTCTGTAATCGTGCTCGCTCTCGGTTTGTTAAAGCACGTGGTTCGGACCAATGGTACATGTGCGTTCCTCCTCCCCCGCTTCCAGTTACTGTATAAGCTGGTTTATGGGGTTCGAGCCGCTTATAAATCTGACTGATCTTTGCACCTTTAACGTTTAGTTTTAGCTCATCTGGTAGATTTGCAGTGAATGCATTCTCGCCAGGTTTTATATGCTGGAGTCTACGGACGACCGTTGGGGACTGCCTTGTAAGCTCATTGTTTGCGCAATTTTCAGGTATAGGAGGCACTTCAATTGCAGTGCGGGCGGAGTTATCTGTTTGAGAATATGGTTCTGGTGATGGCACTCTAAAATTAACGTTCTCGTCGTCGCTGATCCCTATAATGATAATCCTGTGGCGAGCCTGCGGTATACCATACTCTTCAAATTTATATAGATGGGGAGTAAGGTTATATCCAGCTTCTCGCATCTCGCTGAGTATCTTTGCGAAAGCTGTGCCATCATTCGAGTTCCGAAGGCCGCCAACATTTTCAGCTAAGAACCAGGTTGGTTTGAATCTCTTTAGTGCAGCTATACCATAGGAATAAAGGGGACCGAAGACTCCGTCCATCCCCTTTTGCTCACCGACCACGCTAAAATCGTTACAAGGAAAGCCAAAAGCTAATGCATCAATTTCGCTCAAAGTGCTTAGATCAAGTTTGCGTACATCTTTGCAGATCACACTATTTGGGCTATCGGGGCAAATATTGTTGATATAAGTGTCGCATGTGTCTTTATCATAGTCTGTTGCCCATTCGTGAATTATACGGAACTCCGGATCTTCTATTGCTGCATTGATGGCTCCGTATGCAATTCCACCCGGGCCGCAGAATAACTCGCCGAGTCTGTATGTTGGCATGGTTGTTCCCTCCGTTTGTTAGATGTCCCTGCCATCTTTATGCACAAATTTGTGCAGATATTGGACTCCTGTTGCTTCAGCAATTCTCTCCAGTTCCGGAACCGTGAAGCTCTCCCTTCTTAACTTCCCATTTAGACTTTGAGGTGATTTTCCAATACGTCGAGCCAACTCTGCTTTACTGATATTTAGTCGCTCACATAAAGTATCAATATGCTCGGATATCTTCAATCTTCTCACCTCTCCCATGTTACCACTACTATAAATGTAAATGTTTAGCTTTGTCAAATTTCTGCGTCTCCAAGATTTATATGGGGGATAATGCGCAGGTAGTCCGCTAGTATCCTCAGTTTTGGAAATTCAAAAGATCAGGCAGGGTGATAGCATTCGGATGCTTGTTGCCAACATAAGGGTCTCTACTCAAAAGCCAACCTCTTTGGAGCCGTTTTAAGAGGCGATCTTGTAAAGGGCAGGATGATTCCCTTCTGAGATTTTGTCGTTTTTTTCGCACAAAATAAAATCCATGCTTACCTGGAGTGTGACCACCAGATGCGTCAGCACATGAATACCTAAGTTTCAAGGTCCCCAGGGCAATCTTCGCGTTGTTCTTGTCCAAGCAATAAAATACATCGTGGATGTTGGCCGGTCAGTCCGATAGATATTGATTGTCAAAGCCAGTAGAGCCTTTTCTCCTGTGCTCCATTTGTTCCCCTCTTCTAATAAGCCCCCCGGGTCAATCCAATGTCCGTGATGTATTGGCTAATTCTCTCATTCTTGCCTATGGCCGATAGAGCATACACAGTGGCTGCGCTTTCATGAGCCAAGATTAGCCTCGCCAGTGTCGCGGTTGTTTCTGACAGGATGCGGATCTGCAATCGCGATACGTGCAATGAGTGCACTCATGAGGGCGTAATATTCAGCTCACCCATTAACAAGGTGGCTCAATCTCGATAATATCGTGGCCCACTTGTCATTAACTTAATGGCTCTTTCGCGCTGAAATAATCAGGTTGGCGCATCATCGCTAAGGAAGTTGGTCAAATGGCTAATAAGGATAGGCAAACATTGTGAAACAAAGTACCCGGTCTCATACCGCAGGAGGGAGCACGCGCCTCGTCATTTCGTACATCCGAGTAAAATTGGCTGGCTTTCTGACACATGAGATCCATTGCACTACTTTTTCGAAAACACCCTACTATTACCGCCTTTTGAACTGGGTTAACACCAGAAAAGTAAAAAAAAGAACAAAAAACTCATTCAAAAAGGAGGAGTTATAACTTTAGTGCATAATATATTAAGCAAATAAATGTGCAATGGGTTTCATGAATAATTGATATGTGTCATAGAAAGAGGCTTAAATCCCACAATTTGTACCCTTCAATAAAAAATCATAGTGGTTTTTTGTATGTGTTCTCCGTGTAAATTCGCCGTTCATAACCAGCCAGCTCAAGAGGGTGTAAGACCTCTGGGTTGATGTCATGGGAAAAATGACGTTCGATACGACCATTGTAATCTAGGTAGACGACTAAGATGCTGTTTAGCATGTCTGGGAGAAGTCGAGCAGTTGGTCGCTGGACTTTCTTACGACTACCTGCTGAAAGCGTACTGTTCTCTCTGTCTAGAAGCTCCAACAGAGAAGCAATCATCACGGCAAGTAAGATCATGTAACCTAGAGCCTCAACCCGCCTTGGTGACTTAAGATAGATGGCGTTGACAAACATGGAATCCTTTAGAAAACGAACCTATACGTTGATTTGCTTCGTCATCGAGGTCTTTGGCCTGGATATCTTCTTCGAAGAGGAGGGGCATATCCATAGCCTCATAGAAGTGTTGAACGTTGTAAAATGGCTGACGCTCTACAAGCGCATTAATAATAAGGCTGAGGGTTCCAGGTGATAGATTCCATTGCTTTGTGACTAATTTGTTGCATCCTGGTAAACCAAAACTATTTATTTCAAAGCATCAAGGGTGCAGAAAGTGAGTTAAATGGCTACTATTTACGATATAGCAAAGAGAGTGGGAGTTTCTCCAGCAACGGTTTCGAGGGCCCTAAACAATAAAGGTTATGTAAAAGATGAGGTTAAAACGCAGATTCTTCGTGCTGCCGAGGAGTTACACTATATTCCAAATGCGGCGGCCAGGAGCTTGATTTATAAAAAGACCTGGACAATTGCTCTCCTATTGCCGGATATCTCAAACCCGTTTTTTGCAACTATAGCACGAGGGGTGGATGATGCAATTAGCCACAAGGGCTATAGTTTGATCATCTGTAATAGTGATGGGTCTTTGCATAACGAAAGGAAACACATCCAGATTCTGCGTGAAAGGCGTGTTGATGGGATTGTCATGATTCCCTCAGGTAATCAGCTGGACTACTCAAATACGTTGGATTTGGACAATATGCCCTTCGTCATTGTGGATAGAGATCCCGGGATTGACAGTGTTGACGTTGTCCTTTTTGATGATTTCAATGGCGCCAAGCAAGCAACAGAACATCTGGTTGGGTTATCCCACCAAGCCATTGCGATTATAACAGGCCCTCGGAATGTCAGTACAGGTGTAGAGCGGCTCCGTGGTTTCAAACATGTAATGCTCGCAGCAGGATTACAAGTCAACCCCGGATACGTATTCGAAGGAGACTTTAGAGAATCGACTGGCTATGAAATTGGAAAAAAGATAGTAGATGGCACATCTATACCTACTGCCATATTTGCAACGAATGACTTGATGGCTTTGGGAGCGCTGACAGCTTTTAAAGAATCTGGAATTCGAATCCCTGAAGATATTGCGATTGTAGGCTATGATGGAATTCCCGAGACTAATAGGGGTTCCCCTTCTCTAACCACCGTAATTCAGCCAAATTACGAATTAGGGCAAGCAGCAGGCGACCGTTTAATACGGCGAATTGAAAACGTCAAAGAATCAAGACAGAAAATTGTATTAAACCCACGATTAGTGATAAGAGATTCGACAGCAAGACGTCAAACGTTAACGATCTGACGCGACCGAAATGAAACGCCTAATGGAGGAGAATATGATTTGGGAAAAGTTATTGTATTCGGCAGTATAAACATTGACTACAACATCCTGATTAACGATTTTGCGAAGCCGGGCGAAACGGTATTAGGAAAAACGTATCTCAAGAATCCCGGAGGTAAAGGTGCCAACCAAGCGATTGCAGCCAGCAGACTCGGGGCAAGAACCATGATTTTTGGTTCGACAGGACAGGATGCCGATGCTCAAATGATCTTAGGCAATCTTAACAAAAATAAGGTTGATACATCCCATGTTCAGCAACTACAACACATAAACACTGGCACTGCATTTATTTCTCTTTCTAATAGTGGAGAGAATTCCATTATTGTTATTCCAGGAGCTAATGGTGAATTTCTTGTAGACGATCGCATGTCGGATATTATTACCAAGCTTCTTAAACCAGGAGACATAATAGTGTCACAACTCGAAGTTCCTGTAGACGCTGTTACAAAGATCGGGAAAATTGCATTGCAGACCGGAAGTTTCTTTTTGCTTAACGCCGCACCAGCGACGCAGTTATCCGACGAGTTAATGGATTTGGTGAACTTATTGGTGGTTAATGAGTTAGAATTGTCAACTATTATTGATAGAGATCTTACCAGTTTAGAAGAAATAGAAAATGCATGTAGGCAACTGACTAACGGAAAACGTGAGATCGTAGTAACAGTGGGATCGAGTGGCTGTTTCGTGGGAACGAACGACGGTGTGAGACATTTTGATGCGCTAAAGGTAAATGCCGTAGATACAACGGGAGCAGGGGATACCTTTGTTGGGTGCCTGGCGGCTATGCTAGCTGAAGGGAAATCTTTGTTTTCTGCGGTGCTATATTCAATTGTGGCTAGCGGTTTAGCTACAACCAAGATCGGAGCTCAATCAGGGGTCCCCACTCGCCAAGAAGTCGATTTAATAACAAGAGAACTACTCTCAAAACACCCTAGAGCTAGCGCTGGAAACATTTAAAAATCGACTAGTTTGCTTTTCACGCACAAGAAACATGAAAAAGAGGTGAATAGAGTTATGTTGGCTTTGAAAGCATCACCTTAATCGTCGGGATAGATTATGGAACTATTATAATACATTGATGGAGTAAGGATCCTTCACCCCATCATCCCAAAGGTCCATGGAGGTAATTAACATGCAGAATGAATTTGTGCTTGAATTGAGAGGTGTTTCTAAGAGTTTTCCAGGCGTCAAGGCGTTGAATGGAGTGGATTTCACCTTGCGCCGTGGTGAAGTGCACTGCCTGATTGGGGAGAATGGTGCAGGGAAATCGACATTGATTAAAATCATCAGTGGAGCGCATTCGTTAGATTCCGGTGAAATTATCATAAGTGGGAATAGCATAATTGGTCTAACTGCTAATAAAGCGCTTGAATTAGGGGTAAGTGTCATATACCAAGAAATGAATCTCATACCGCAATTATCGGTGGCTGAAAACATCTTCCTTGGACACCGTAGTCACGAGATGCATTTTGGGATTGTTGATTGGAAAGAGATGATTAGTGATGCAAAGGAAATCTTGTCCAAACTTGGGGTTGATATAAACCCTTCCATTAAAGTCAAAGACTTATCAATAGCTAAACAACAGATGGTGGAAATTGGGAAATCCCTTGCACTAAAAAAAGACATTCTAATAATGGATGAACCAACGGCTTCTTTGACTAAACAGGACGCTGATGTGCTCTTTCAGATAATTGACTCTCTTACGTCTCAAGGGGTTGCAATCATTTATATATCACATCGGCTGGAGGAGTTGCCGATAATCGCCGATCGTGTCTCAGTTCTTAGGGACGGGTATCTCGTATCCACTTTTGATTGGGGAGTGGCGAGCAATGAGGAAATAATAAAAATGATGGTTGGACGTGATCTCAAAAAGGTTGAGGGTTCAAAAAGAAGGAGTCCTCGGGGTGGTGAACCTTTGCTTTCTGTTAGAGATTTATCCAAGGAAACAAATGTTCAAAATGCTTCTTTTCATGTACACAAGGGCGAAATAATAGGATTTGCTGGACTTGTTGGTTCGGGTCGGACGGAGTTAATGAAATTAATTTTTGGGGCTGAACAGAGTGATTCGGGTGAAATCTATTTTGATGGCACTCAGGTGAATTTTAGTTCTCCAGTGGATGCTGTTAAGCATGGTATTGGCATGCTTAGCGAAGATAGAAAGCAAGAAGGTCTTGTATTGGGATTGCCCATATGCCAGAATGTCACTTTGGCCAACTTGAAAGCGTTTACTAAATTTGGAGTTATAGATCAAAATTTCGAAAACAAAATGGCCCAAGAGCAGGTGCAATCTCTAGATATTTCTACTCCTTCCATCGAACAAAAAGCGCGTTATCTTTCTGGAGGTAACCAGCAAAAGGTGGTTTTAGCAAAATGGTTGGTTACCAAGTGTCAGTTACTTATATTTGATGAACCTACCAGGGGTATTGACGTTGGTGCAAAGGAAGAGATATACGCTATAATGGAACACTTGGTATCCTTAGGTGTTGCAATCATAATGGTCTCTTCCGACCTTCCAGAAGTCTTGCGCATGAGTGACAGAATATATGTGATGTCGGAAGGCAGAATAGTAAGCGAGGTACTGCGAGAACGAGCAACGCAGGAAAACTTAATGTCACTAATGTTAGGGGGACGATACAGTGTTGCGCAAAGTAGCTGAAAAGTTTGGAATCGGAATAGTTCTTGTAGTCTTATCTTTGTTTATGGCAATTCAAAGTCCTACATTTCTTACGAGCACCAATCTTTTTAACATATTTCTTCAAGCATCGATTACTACAGTTATAGCTACCGGTATGACAATAGTAATCTTAACTGGTGGAATAGATCTCTCAGTTGGGTCTATCGTAGCCCTTGTTGCAGTTACCATGGGAACTCTTATGCGTTCTGGCTCCGGTGTATTTGTATCAATTTTGATTGGCTTGATAGTCGGAGTGTTGGCCGGGTTCGTTAACGGGTTTATAGTCTCAAAGGGGAAAGTTCCAGCGTTTATTTCCACCCTGGGAATGATGAGTGTTGCGCGGGGGCTCGCTTTAGTTGTCACTAATGGGCAGACTATACACATGTTCCCGAAGAACTTTAGAGTATTTGGAACAGGCTACATAGGTCGGGTACCGGTTCCGGCAATAATTGCCGTATCAACAATAATCATTGCTCATTTCTTTCTTACTAGGACTCGTTTTGGGCGTTACATCTATGCGGTTGGAGGAAACCGGGAAGCAGTACACCTTTCAGGTATAAATGTTGCAAAGGTGGAAACTTTAGCTTATATGATAAGTGGACTTCTATGTGGTGTTGCTTCAGTAATTTTGGTTGGTCGATTGAACTCAGCACAACCAATCGCAGGCTATGGATATGAGATGAACGCTATTGCAGCAAGTGTTATCGGGGGCACTAGTATGAGCGGGGGTGAAGGAAGTGTGTTTTATACCCTAATAGGGGCACTGATAATAGGGGTACTACAAAATGGGTTGACTCTGTTGAATGTTACATCATATGTTCAGCAGATAGTCATTGGGTCTGTGATTGTCGTAGCCGTTTTTGCGGATCAATTAAGACGCGGAAACGTTAGCATTATCCGAAGTAAGAAGTCTCCGGCTAAAGCGGCCTAAGGTTCAAAAAACCCTATGTTAAAAGGAGGTGGATATGGACGAAAAAATATGTTGCTGCAGTTTGAGGTATAAAAAAAGGGGGATAATTATGAAATCGAATCGATTGACCGTAACACTTGTATTGGTAACACTTATTGTTGGGTTATTCGGTAGTAGCGTGCTTGCAAAAGGATACACCATTGGTTTCGCTATGAAAACACTAACAAATCCTTTTTTCATAATGATGGAAGAGGGCGTGCGCCAAGCCGCAGACGAGTTGGGGGTAAATGTTGTCATTCAGGCTGCTGACGAGGAAACATCCATTGAACAACTAGTAGCCATAGTCGAAACCATGATTGCTCGAAGTGACATCGATGCTATTTGTGTCACCCCTAGTGGTTCGACCGAGATTATCCCAACATTTATCAAAGCTAGGGATGCTGGCAAACCGATTATTGACGTTGACGTTGAACTCGATCGGGAGGCAGCAGCAGCAGCGGGACTAGAGTATATCTATGTCGGTGCAAACAACTTTGAAGGCGGATACATGGCTGGCAAAGGTTTGGCAGAGGAATTGAATGGACAAGGAAAGGTAGCGATTATTGAAGGGATCCCAGGTGTCGATAACGGTGAAATGCGGAAAGCAGGGGCATTGGAAGCTTTTTCAGAGTATCCAGGGATCGAAGTGGTAGCTTCTCAAACTGCTAACTGGGCTACCGAGGAAGCATTGAATGTTGTTACAAATATTCTTCAAGCTCATCCGGATCTAGACGGCATTTTTACCGCGAACGATATGATGGCTTTTGGTGCCATCAATGCGATTGAAGGCGCAGGAAAAGCTGGACAAATTGTTGTTGCATCATATGATGCTTTAGACGCAGCTAAAATTGCTATTAAAGATGGCTCATTGTTCTCGTCAATTGACCAAAGACCCGACCTTCAGGGCTATTATGGAGTAAAGTTTGCTATTGATCTTCTTGAAGGAAAGGAAGTTCCTAACCGATACATGGTTCCGCTTACCAACATTACAATAGACAACCTCGACTAAGAATGGGTGAGGGGGGTTCTTCCCCCCCGTTTTTTACCTCGTAAGTATGGTAAACAGCATAGGAAGAGTTTATGTTTAGATCAAATTGCGGCCTGGCCTACGTTTCATTATCAAAAATGGATGTCTAATTTCTATACGAGGAGGAATTAAATTGACGAGAAATACCATGCTAATGAGTTTCATTTTGATTTTATTGTTGAGTTCGTTTGCTTTTGCTAATGAACCGCTGAAGGTTATCTTCGACACAGACTTCGCAATTCCACCACAAGACGATGGGATGGCTCTGATTTTGGCTCTCAATTCACCAGAGCTTGAAGTGATTGGAATTACGACAGTTGCGGGAAATTATAGTATGGAAAGGGCTACGGCAGATGCCTTAAGAGTCTTGGAAATAGCAAACAGAGAAGATATTCCTGTTTATATGGGTTCAAACATGCCTTTAGTCCATGAGTATGGTCCCTTTGCAGATACAGTCTGGGGCAACTGGTGGTCCGATGAGGTTCCGCCTGCACCTCCTGGGGGTTATGCTAAGAAGCAACCTGAAAAAGAGAATGCTGTTAGCTATATAGTGGATACAGTAATGAATAATCCTGGCGAGATTGACATTATTGCTATCGGACCTTTGACCAATATAGCCATGGCAATAAAGTTACAGCCAGGATTTGCACAAAACGTCAAGGGCTTGACAATAATGGGCGGAGCTCTTGCAAATCTTCCGGACGGTGCTGGAAATGTAACGCCAAATGCAGAATATAATTTCTGGGTTGATCCAGAGGCTGCTAAAGTAGTAATGCGTTCAGGCATTCCAATTAATTTGTCACCGCTAAATGTGTCTAGAAAGACAGGGTTAACAAAGGACGAGTATGAAAGAATGGTCGCAGTAGATACCCCAATTACTCAGCTCATTAAAGAAACGATGGGACCTCGATATGAATCGAATCCAGATCTCAGTGCCTTAATGTATGATCAAGTGGCTGTGGCAAGCCTAATTGATCCCACATTAGTGACTACGAGGGAAATGTATGTGGATGTAGATATTAATCACGGTATGAACTATGGTGTTTCTGTTGGCTGGCACAGGGAGTGGCCTGGAGCTGAAGGCGCTCAGAAAATGTTAGTTCAATATGATTTAGATTGGGAACGGTTCATAGACATGTTTATCGAAAGAGTCACGCAGCCTATTCCTGAGAAATAACGAATTGATAGATTGTGTGGATCTGATTTACATGACTAGACGGCATCTATATAGGCGTAAACAATCCTGAAAGAAATGTCAGGTTGGGCTTAAATGAGTGAGAATGTTCCTGCAGATGTATTGACTTCTGGTGGGCCAGCCTACGGACAAATCATTATTCTTCAAAGAGACATCCCGGCGGATGCAGCGAAAATTAAATCTCATATGATGTTAACCACAAAGAGTTCACTGATTTCTTTGTAGAAGACCGAGTAACATGTGCTCACGAGATGCAAATAACAATTAGGGGGTGAAAATTGGTTATAAGAGTGGGTTGCTTTCACTTATTGCTGAGTCGTCTAAGGTTTGAGTGTCTAAATTTTAAGGAGGAAAAGAAATGAAAAGAACGGTTTCTATTTTGGTTTTAGTCATGGTGCTAGCAATCTCCGTTCCCTCTATGGCTGCAGACATGTCCAAGTACAATATCGTCACCTCAGCCGACACCCATAAAGTAATTTTCGATACTGATATGGGCTATTTTGGAGATGACACCTATGCTATGTTTATACTGTTGCAGGCTGATGCAGCTGGCTACATCGATCTGTTAGGTGTAACATCCACAGGTGGCAACGTTACCATTGGTCAAGGAACTACGGCCATTCTAAATCAGCTCGAAGCACTTGGGCGTGACGATATACCAGTATACATTGGTACAGATGTCCCGATTATGGGTCTGTGGTTTGATGACATAACTGTAAGAGCGAATGGTCTAACACAGATTAGAAGTATGAAGAACGTGATTGATTATGGGCAAACCACCACGTGGGATAACCTTGGTCCACTCAAGAATGAAGCCTGGGGATATAGTTCCCTATCGCCTCAGGAAGGACACGCATGGGAGTTCATGATCGAGCAAGTGCATAAGTATCCAGGACAAGTCACCATCATGGCAGTTGGCGCTGCCACAAACGTTGCAATTGCATGCTTGTCTGATCCGACGTTTGCAGAGAATACTGCAGGTATTTACTGGATGGGTGGTGCCATCGATGTGCCCGGAAACGACACTTCATCGGCCGAGCGGAACTGGTATTATGATCCTCACGCTGTAAAAATTTCATTGCAGCAACCGTTTCCTAAACAGGTAATAATTCCTCATGACATATCTCACTATCAAAGACTTACGAAAGAAATCATGGATGGCTTTGCTGAAAACAACAACACAGTATACACTGAGTTGATTGTTGAGCATGCGTATCCTAGATTTGAAAATGATCCAGGACGTAGCCAAAGATTATGGGATGCGCAGGTTCCAGGCGTCTTCCTTGTACCTGACTTGATTGCCTCTTCTGACGAACGCTATGTCGGTATGGTCACAGAGATGGGTTATAGTTTTGGTGAATCCGTTTTTTGGATGGATAGTGGAGAGATGGATGACGCACCATCTGAGGCCGGGTATGCGACAATTGTATATGATGTGCATGGGGACCAGTATTGGGAATTCGTAGTTGATCTTCTCAGTACGGAATTTTAAAGCATGATTAATGGGTCCAGTACGGAGCGAGCTCTGTACTGGACCCATTTTTGGCAATGATCCCACCTGTTCGCAGAGGGAGACCACCTGTAGAACAGATGTGAACGAGTTTCACAACATAAAACTAAATTGGAGGTTTAATCAAAATGAAATCTCGGAAGCAAATTTTGTTATTTGTTTGTATTTTGACACTGACACTTACAATGACTGCTGGCGCATTTGCAGGTCGCAAAGTTATTATAGACGCTGATATGGGTAGCTGGAACGATGATGCAAAAGCCACAGCAATGCTAGTCCAAGCCGAGGATGTCGAGGTTTTAGGAATAACTCTTTGTGCTGGTAATGGTTGGATACCAGGGCAAATTACTGCTGCAGTAAACTTGTTGGAAAACCTACTTGGGCGTCCGGATATTCCAATCGTTGCAGGCGCAGTAGAGCCCTTAATGGGTAATAGGCAACCTTGGTTAGAAGCTGAAGAGCGCTTGTGGGGTAACGCAGAATACCTAGGAGCTTATTCACGTCCCATGGTTACGGAGCTTCCACCCGAGGCAGAAAAACTCCATCCCGGACATGCCGTTGATTTCATCGTGGAGACAGTAAAAGCTAATCCAGATGAAGTTACCATCTTCGTCCTTGGACCTGCAACCAACCTGGCTTTGGCTATCAGAAAGAACCCTGAGATTGTGCCTATGGTAAAACAAGTGATTTACATGGGCGGCGCAATTGACATTCCAGGAAATACTACCCCAACGGCAGAATTTAACTGGTGGTTTGATCCAGAAGCAATTAAAATCACCTTAAGAGCTCCTTTCGAAGAACAACTAGTTGTTCCTAATGACATTGCAGAAGCAGTGTACTACACAAAGGAACAATTCGATCGAATTGTTGTTAGACCATCTACACCTATCGTAGAGCTTTTTAAATCTCAGGCTTCAAGTTTTGAATCTAACCCTAATCGCCAATCATTTGTTTGGGATACACTAACCGCTGCTGTATTCATTGACCCAAGTATAGCAACTAGAGTAGAAACTCGTTATCTTGATGTCGATACGAGCTACGGTCCAAATTATGGGCGATCGATTGGATATTACGAATCGCGGCGGCGGGATTTTGAGAATCCCGAAAACTTCCCAGCTGGTACACAATCAGTTCAGGTTCTTTTTGATATTGATCGTGATAAATTCTGGGATCTTTGGATCGATCTTCTCTCAAAACCGATAGACTAGTTTTCCCTTACGGCACGGTGATACCCACCGTGCCGTAAATACAAAACCCATGATAAATGTTCCATTGCTTATAAGGGCGAAGAAGCCGAAATAACGTTTGGCTTTGGCGACTTACTCTTCTTTCACAGTTGTCTCGGTGTGGTCTTGGCTTCAAAGTATTTGCGATACAGTTTTGCGTGTTCTTGAACCCTTTTTCCTGACTCTAGCTCACGGCGAAGTTCTAGAAGCCTGTGATCAAATGCCCTTTCGTCGTCTGTTGCTTTATCAATGCTGTAGTAATAGTGCACGTAGATGCGCCTGAGTGCTGAAATTCTATCCCCTTTGCATGGGCGATATTGTGTGTAATTCCATCTTCTGTTTGCACAGTGTGGTAATACAGCTCATATCTTTCACTGAAGTGGTCGTAAAATCGGAACTGTTCATAGATGGGATCCAGGTTCTGCCGAACAAACGAGAGGGACATCTTGCTAGCAATAGGAAACTTTACATGGTCCTTGAACAGAGCATTAATGTTATTCTCACTGTAGAAGCCTCGATCCATGACCAGCTTTACCTTAGAGAACCACTAGAACTTCGAGCTCGTTCAGGAGGACTTTTAACGTCTTGGAATCGGGAATATTGCCCGCTAGCTTACGGTAATAAAAGGGGAGTTCGAGGTTTCCCCAAAGACCAGAGCTAAATTGAGCTGGGGTAGCCTGTCATCCTCTTTGTTGTTACCCCACTGAACCTGACTAAGGCTTTCTGAATAACTGGAGACGGACGTGATGTCATAGGCCCAAAACTCCTTGTCTATGCGCCATAAGATCAGCCGTACCTTCTTCAAGAAGTCCTCGCTGCTAGTAACCATGTCACCCCTAGGCTCCTCTTCGCCAATGATTCTCACATCCTCTCTTGGCCAGGACGTCTGACTTTTGTTTTTCACTCCTGTACGGTGTATTAGGCGGTAATTTTGCCTGAAAATCCTACCGAGAAGTCAGCTTCTAGGTAGGAGAATTGCACTCAATGGCGAACATATGTACCAGAGGTGA
>JAAZFJ010000404.1 GCA_012511795.1 Syntrophomonadaceae bacterium | reverse complement strand
CCGGCGGCTTCATATACCTTATAGGCCTCCGGCCCCAAAATATACAAGGCCAGCTGCTCCATTTCATCATTACTAAAAATAGTATTATCCAATTGCTCCAGCTGCGTGTTAAGACGCATTATAGGAGCGATCTGCGCAGATAGATGCACATCGGAGGCATCTTTATCCACCGCTTTTTTCAGTATCCGGTCCAGTTGCATTTATTAACTCCTCCTTGGTTTTTATATTGATAGCTCATTAGCTTTCATTAATTTAATTAGCAGTATTCCCAAACTGATGACGGAAATCGCCAGATATAGCCAGGGAAAAAAATGATATAATGGTGCTCCATCAGGAGCAGCCCTTAAATAGAATAACCCCAGTCTCCCCAATGAATAAAACCCCGCCGCCATCAGAAAAACGCTTCCAGGCATTACCTTTCTTTTTAAAAGAACCATAGCAATGATCAATAATAAAAAGGCTAAAATACTTTCATAAAGCTGAACCGGATGAATGAGATCAGAATAAACCTGCCATTTTTGAAAATCCAGATTCTTTAATGCATCAACGATATAATATTGATATGCCCGGCTTCCTTCCGTATAAGGGATTCCCCAGGGCATAAGAGTTGGTGTCCCGAAACAACAACCATTGATGTGACAGCCTATTTTACTTATGGCAGCATATCCCATCAACCCGGGAGTATTTATGTCCAGCCATTCCCCAGGTGGGAGATTTTTAATCCCGGCTGTTGCAACCAGGATAACTGTTGCAAATAACAAACCTCCGAAGAGTGAAAATCCGTAAAGAACCGGTTCAAACATCCTGAACCATTCATGTTCAGGATAAAAAAGAATATAAAATAAGCGAGCTCCGGCGATGAAAATAATAGTTAAAAAAAGAAGATAAAAAATGCGACCATAACTGGTAAAATTAAATCTTTTAGCAGCCCGGTAAGCGAAGAACAGCAAAAAAATCAGGGCCAAAATATTTATCATCACATATTCGGGTTTATCAATCAATTCATTTAAGCCTTTGCCAGCAGTGTATAAAAAATCTACCATTACTTATTTATAGCCTGTTCCTATAGGCCACAGGTGAATCCGCCTCCTGGCGGACTCGGCTCGAAACGTGTGAACACAGTATTATAACGAATCCGGTCTCCGGGGTTGCAGTTGTCAGTTTGGGAATAAAGTGATATAGCACTGATCGGTACTCCTTCATCAGGCAGCATATTACTGACCATGATGGAAGAATCTGTAGAATAAATAACTGCTTCATCTCGGTCAAGATAACGTGCCGTTATGGTATAATTCAGTATATTATCAGGGTATATTCCAGAGCCCGCCGGATTTTTCTCCGGCTTGGAGAAAGACAGTTCCACAGTGCATCTTTTTGGCTCGACAAGGGGCTTTTCAACAAAGGATGTCCCGTTAAATTCACTGATAATTATGCTGCCGGCATCATTCACAAATATAAAGCGGTCATTCTCCTTAAGCTTATTAGCTTCATTATTAACCCAGTGATTACCCTGACGTATTTCCAGAAAGCTGGCATAATCCAATTCATTAGTGATGATCTGACTGGTTAACCTTACGGCAGCTTCTGCTTCCTGTCTGGTCTGCCACACATCCCAGGATTTCATTGTCAGGGAAAACAATCCCCAGCCCGCTGCCAGAATTAACCCCAGTAAGGCTAATACGATCATTAGTTCAATTAGTGTGAATCCATCCTGATCTGACTTAAACAACTTATCACCCCTTAATAATTCCTAACGAAGGCAACCTGCCACTAAATTTCCGGAAAGAGTTTTATTGGTCCAACTGACGCCATCATTAGAATAATAAATGGTACCGTTATTGCCTACCACTAATAATGTATCAGAAGGCGTATAATGGAAGATGTCATTTAAGTTATTGCTTGAGGTTATTTTAACATCAGTATAATTATCCGGCCGGTCTAAGGTAGCGATATATTTACTGCTGGAACCTAAATCATCATTTAATAAGGCAATATAACGATCATGAGCATATATCATATCGTCAATACGGTATTGAATAGCCTTCCCTGTTTGACCATTTAGTTTTGCAGTATCCTGACTGACAGCAGTACCATTATAAAAGAGGAGATTACGGTGGTCACCACCTGCATAGAAATGGGTCTTGTCACTACCGGCGACGGCTTTTAAGCTGGAAACAATTGCATGATTGTTGTTGTTAGATTTATCATTTAATTGAAACACTCTGTTGTTTTCTTGAAGGATAGAGTTTGAGTCAGAGACATCCAACCATAACTTGCCTTTATTTAGATTTGGATAATTTGCTGGTGGAGCTTGAAACGGCCAGAGATACTCTTTATTAAATATCGTCCCGTGAGATTGTTGCCATTTGTCCCAGTTTAGTCCTGATAATAGGAGATCCGTGGATCTACTTTTATAGTATGTTTCATTAATATCTACAGAAGGCCCAAAAGCAATACCGTGTTTCAAAGACAAGTATTTTTGAACAATATCCATTTCACATGAATAATAACCTTTATGCACTTGTTGAAACCATTCAGTAACATATCTTTTGCCCCTGTTATCTTTTTTTTGTAAGATTCTGTCGAAGATGAAAGTTTCAACAATTGTCCCGTCTAGGGCTAAGGGGAGATTATCTATATATCGGATTGGAGGATTGCTTCCGAAATAGACTGGATTATCACCGGTGTCTATTGCACCGATTGATAAATCAGTGGATGCAACTCCATCTTTGTAAATGGTCACATTGCCACTAACGGAGTCATAAAGAAATGCCACGATAGAAAAAGTACCTTCAGTGAGTTGAAGATCTGTTGCTATAATTGCATTATTATTTTTTTGTACAGCCAAGTGACCACTGGCATCTGTCCTTAAAGTGAGATTATTAGAAGCTGAGCCCATTGTAATGAGATTCATATTTGCAGGGACTTCATTTGGTTTCACCACCATAAATATAGTTCGGGAATTGCCATCTGTAACCGGTGATTGGATAGTTTTTAAATAATCGGTTACGTTAGTAAAAATAATTTCTTTATTAAATATAGCTGGATTGAATGAAGATACTTTGGTCCAGCTAGAACCATTGGAGGAAGTCAGCATTATGCCATTATCTCCGACAACGAGGAATTTATCCTCACTATAAGTAATGGCATTGAGGTTTTGCGTTGTTGAGGTGGTTTTTTTGCTCCAGGTTTCTCCATCGGAAGACTGGAGGATAACACCGTTGTTACCTACGGCAAATAGACCATTACTAGTCGCAACTATATCATTGAGATCTGTCCCGACCGTGGAATTATCTTTTTTAAAAACTGCTCCATTGTTTTCCCAAGAATAGATACCGCCCTTTTTCCCCACGGCTATAAACGCAGCCTCAGATTCAGATACCCCAATGGAAATAATCTTATTGATAGTATCTGTATTTGTATTGGGGATGTTGCTGTCTAATTCGACCCAATTGTTGCCGCCGCTTTCTTTAAACCAATTATCGGGGTAGGGCGACGAAGCAACTAATAATTGACCATTATCTTTAACAATGACAGCCCGGGGCAAATGTACCAGCAGTATGCCTGTTTTTTCTTTGCCCCCGGTTTTGGTTTTTATGATATAAGGGCTGCTCTTGTTGGTGAAACGATTGGAGACTGTGGGAAGAGAAAAAGTTATGCTATCCCCCGGAATTATTTCCGCTGATAATTGTGTTCCAGTAAACGAATTGTTGCTCTGATCAATAATCTCCAATTGTGAACTATCATTTAAAGATTTGTCAATTATGGTGAATGTCCCTTCCTCTTCGGTATATCCTTCGTAAACTTCATACTGATCATAGGAAGTGATCTCTTTATCTGCTAAAAAACGTACCAGATCACCTTTTTTTACAGTGCTTCCGGGTACCCAGGTTATGTTATCATCGGTTGAAACCGGGAAAAATGTACCATCTTCTAAATAAACTCCATCCTTTGTCACTGCCACAATTTCAATTTCGCTTTGCTTGTCAAATAATTGTGAGGAGATTTTATTAGACAGGTTAGTTGTCTGTAAACTCTGGGTAATAAGCGGGAATATTGCAATAATAAGTATCCCTAGAATCAGCATTGCAACCAGGATTTCAACCAAGGTCATGCCGGAACTATCTTTATGAGCAATTAAGTTGTTTTGCATTATATCACCCGCCCAATCTAAAGTTCTTCATAGATAAACAAAATATCTGTAAAGTCTTGTAAGTCATCTCCTGTAGCAGGAATCAGATATCCATTATCTATCAATGCTTTGAAACGAAAATCATTTTTACTATTCAGATAGCCGAAAGCCTCGGCGATTATTGAAAACGTATTGGGTTCCGTACCAATACCGAGGATTCCATCGTCGGTACATCGGAAATAGAATGTTTTATTCTCAATATTATCATTAATATAATTGTTAATACTAGAACCACCGCCAACAACTTCAACACCACTAAATTTTATGAGACCATATCTGGCTTCCTTATCTATTAAATCTAAATCAACCTTATTGGCAGTTGCACTTTGAGTGTTCGCTTCCACCACTCTTTTGTATACAGCGATTCCGGGAATGCCTCCTCCGGGAGGCAGGCGCAGGGTCAGGTTGCCGTATGCGGAGTCACCGATAGAGAGGTTTTTATTGAATACTATGGTTTCTGCCGATAAGATCAGGCTGTGGGGGTTGACATTAGTTGGTATCAGAGCTGAAAGCGGGAAGGATGTATTATGATATAGGTCAAATGGGCTATTAAACTCTATTTTTTTTGCTTGAAGGCCAGTCACATTATACTGAATCAAGGGGTTTTTATCAGGCATAAGTTGGTCAAGAAAATTAGAACCATTAAACTTCGATAGCCAATTGCTGATGGCTTTAAGTTTACTAAAAAAATCATTCAAATTGCTAATATAAACATCGTCCCACATTGTACCATTTGCGTATAGTACCTCCGAATTACTGGCATTTGTATTAATACTTACATTTCCTTCGGTTGTATGGTATGTAGCATGGTATTCCCTATTATCCTTATCCCTTACTATCCTATCTTCAGGTCCCGGCAAAAGAGTCCAACGATACCATTTGGGATCTGGTAACAGAGTTAGCTCAATTTTGTATTCTTTATATCCATACCATGGATTAGTTGTAGTAGTGCCAGCAATTACTGTATCAGTTATCTTTTCAGATTTGGCTCTGACCGTAGCAGAGTGGGTACCGATTTTGACTGAAGAGGCTATAGTACAGATTCCGGTTCCTGAGTTATATCTTTGCTCGGTTTTAATTACATAATCCTGATTCGCCAGAGAGGGGTCTACGTCTTCAAATTCTTCACTGGTTACATTGAATTTGGTATAAAAAGTTTCATCGGTGGGGACTGAATTTGGGTCATACCGCCACTGGGATATCCAGTTTTCTTTTGTTGCATCCACTGCTGAACGTGCCAGGTATTTGCACTGCAGAGTGGGGTCCAGACGCATGGACTGTTTGAGTGAACTTTGACTGGCAGTATAAGCAGCGGTGCCAAATAGGACCAATATGATCATTATCATTAGTACCAGGGGCAGAGCAATTCCATTATCATTGCTTAATGCAGATTTGCTTTTAGAATATAATTTCATCAGCTTATCCCCTCCGTTTAAGGTTTAGGTTTATTAAAAAAGCTCATATAAATCAAATAGAAGCCAGAACCAATGAGTGTTGGCAAAGCTTACAAAAGAAAAGAAGATATGTTGCTTTAAATTATTTATTTAAAGATTCATGTAATTCCGGCATCATATAATAGGTATAAACATTTTACCATCATTTGGGCAAGAAATAAATAGGGAAATATATATATTTTTCCGGGTCTTTGACAGTTGAATAGAAGAAAAAGTCGCAGAAAGCCCGAAACGGGCATATTTTTTTGTCAAAATCCCTATTTAGGTATTGAGTACTTTCTGGTAATGTGTTATAATATAGGGGTTAGGAGGGATTTTATGCGACTCAAAGTTTCCAGGTCTAAAAATGCTGCTTCTCTTTATGTTATTGAATCTACTTATGAAAACGGTATTCATTCT
>JAAZFJ010000055.1 GCA_012511795.1 Syntrophomonadaceae bacterium | reverse complement strand
TCCGGTTCAATCACTGGATCATCTTCCACAGGTTCATTTTCCTCCCAGGCTACATCCACTACCCATCCGGCTACCCAGCCACTTCTCCCTGAACGGCTGACCTGGTACCAGCCATCCCTTTCGGATATAATGGCAAGTTTTTCACCCACATCCAGGATATCCAGTGTATCGTAAGAGGTTGCCGGCCCGCTTCGTAAATTTACCGACCCATTGCTGACAGTAATAGATGTTGCTATGGCATTATCAGGCTTCGTTTCAATAGTTACCGTATATGACGCAGCATCCCATCCTACATTGCCTCCAAAAGCTTCTCCTACAAAACGAAGAGGTGCCAGAGTTCTGTCTTTTACAATTTTGGCCGGTACATCCAAGGGCCAGATCTGCCCATTAACAGTTGGCTTTAATGATCCAATGGTAAGAATTACAGTTGTTTGTCCCCGGGCCGCCTTGACTGTCTGGGTCGACTGGTCCCATTGAACATTGGCACCCACTGCTTCAAAAATCGCTCGTAATGGAACTAAGGTCCGGTCATTTTCAATCACCGGCGGTACATCAAAGCTCAGCTTCTGACCGTTTAAGTAAACAACCGGAGTCCCGGGAGGGACAGATGTGTTTACAGATGGAACTGTAGGTGCCACAGGAACAGAAGTTCCTTCGGTAACTTCTTTTACCAGCCAACCGGCAACATAACCGGTTCTCCCATCCGGCAGGTTTATTTTTACCCAATCTCCCTCCTGGCCAATTGCGGAATAACTATTATTATCATTTATTTTTGCAATTTCAGGGAAGGCAGTTCCTGCTCCGCTGCGTACATTGATAGAACCTGAGATAACTTGAATAAACTTTCCCGTCTTTTGTTCAACCACTGGAGGTTTAACCGGAATTTCCGGTGCGGATGTCCCTTCCTTCTGCACCAGCGATGCCGCAATATAGCCTAAGGGCCCGCTGGCTGTCTTGATCTTAAACCAATCTCCCTCACTGGAAATCAGTCCCAGTTTGTCACCTTTTACCACTTGCCCTAAAATATCATAATTGGTTCCAGGCCCGGATCTCAGGTTGACTTTTTCCCCAGTTACAATTACATTTTGCGAAATTTTAATATCCAGTACTGTATCGGACATCCATCCGTTCAAATTTCCCAGTTTAATTTTATACCAGCTTCCACTGGTTTCAAGAATGTCTACCTCTGTGTCTTTATACACAGTTCCCACAATCTCATTATTGGTACCTGGGCCTGACCTGACATTGGCCACACCAGTGTTTACGATTCCCGTATCAGCTTTGGCTGTATGTATCATTAAGCATGTAACTGCCAATAAACTGCAAAGTACTAATATAAATATTTTCCCTTTATTACTGAAAGGTATAGTTTTGCTTCTCATAATCGATCCTTCCTTGACCAGTATTTTATTAACCTTGCATTCTTTAGGCATTGTTCGCCATTTATCTTTCTATTTCCTGCTGGTAAATTTGCTCAGGTAATTCATTTATATATACAATTCGACAGCAGAATCCTTTCACTGGAATAGATAAAAAACACTATTTAAAAATCAGACAGGAGTTGTTCAATGAGTTATTTTTTAAAATAACAAAATCAGGTTTCACGTGAAGACACTTCCTGTCACACATAAAGCCTGACTATAAACTAATTTATTAAAATTTAAATATAGCCCTCAGGACCGGTCTGTATATTACTCACGGGATAGGCCTTGTTATCTGCATGGCCTACGCTTGGTAACTGACTGCGCTGATAGTCAAGGTTAATATTCTCTTGTTCCACCTCTTCAACTTTTTCCTTGTTGGCAGCAGTTTTTTTAGGTAATACCGGCTGGGGCGAATCACTGACAACAGCTATGGTTTGACCATCAAACAATTTGTCAAGCAGGTTAGCAGTTTTATTGTTGTCTGCGATCCAATAGCTCTGTGTCAGGTTGCCATATTCATCAAATTCGTCATAAAAATAACCAGGTAATGTCTGGGTAACTACCGAGTCAGCGTTAAAGCCTGGCGCCCAACTGGCCATTCGAAGCATGGCTGTAAGACCAAGGTCTGTTTTAACATATGCATTCAGTTGCTTCACCAGCTTGGGCAGCTTGGTTATGGTTGAAGGCTGCAGAATTTCAGCGGCCAAAGCTTTGATAAACTCCTGTTGCTGAGCTGCCCGTTGGATATCACCTAACTGATAATCGCGATAGCGAACCAGGGCTAAAGCTTCACGGCCATTCAATTTTCTGGTCCCGGGCTTAAGGTCAATATCCTCTGAAGGCTTATACATTCTTTCCGGTACTGTAACTGTAACACCGCCCAAGGTATTTATTATATCTTTAAAACCATTAAAATCTACCAGAACATAGTGATCGATTTTAAGATTCAGCAAGTTTTCCACAGTCTTAACTGCCAGTTTGGGTCCGCCAATGAAATTAGCTGTAGCTATTTTATTAGTAGGACTCCCAGGCACCTTAGCTTTTGTATCACGAGGTATAGAAATTACCGCGGCTTTATTTAGCTTGGGATCGATGGAAACCAACATCATAGTATCAGAACGGGACCTATCTTCACCAGGGCGGGCATCAACTCCCAATACCAATATATTCGTCCTCTCTCCATCCTGCCTTTCTACAATTTCCTCTTCTTCAGGATCGGCAGCTTCTGTTTGGTCCGTATTACTCATAAAAAAATTAGTCAACCCGGACCCAATCCCAAAAAATAAGCCAAAAACCAAGCCGGCTACTACCATAAATTTAAAATAAGCTTTTAATTTTTCCATATTCTCCTGCTCCCAATTGAATTAAAAAATCGGTTCAGTAATCCTTTTAACCTTTAAGTCCTGATTCCGCAGTTCTCTGCTGTTCAAGTTCATGGCTACCGGTAAACATACCTATTCTGTCAGCCCCCATTACAATGAACAGTAAAAGCAGCGCTAGAATCAGCATCGCTTTTGGGCTGGTAGTAAAGCTTAAGGTGATTGCCACTATACCAAAGAAACTGCTGAGCAGATAAATAATCAAAACACTGCGGCGCTGGCTCATTCCCAGGGCCAATAAACGATGATGTAAATGGTCTTTATCTGGTTTAAATATAGGCGCTTTATTATTTATACGCCTGATAATGGCAAAAAAAGTATCAAATATCGGTATCCCCAAAATAATAATTGGTATAAATAATGATATTAATGCTGCGCTTTTTGCAGTACCCATAATCGCCAGACAAGCCAGAATAAATCCCAGCAGGTTTGAACCTCCATCACCCATAAAGGTTTTAGCAGGATAAAAGTTATGGGGGAGAAAACCTGCTATCGCGGCTACCAGTAAAAAGGCTGCCAGAGCCACCTCGCTTTGTCCCTGTACCATTGCAACGATACCCATGGTTGCTGCAGCTATTGCTGATACGCCGCCTGCCAATCCATCTAAACCATCTATTAGATTGATGGCATTGGTGACTCCCACGATCCATAAAAAAGTAAGGGGTATGCTTAAAAGACCCAAACTTAAGATACCATCAAAGGGATTGGTGACAAAGTGAACTATAATCCCGAAATAAATTGCCACACCAGCAGCTATAACCTGCCCGATCAATTTGATCCAGGCTGATAATTGATAAACATCATCCAGCATTCCTATAATAAATATTATGCAGGCACCAACAATTAATCCCCGGAAAGGGCCCTCTATTTCCAGAGCTATAAAGGATGCAATGATAAAGGCCATAAAAATTGCAAGGCCGCCCAAGCGAGGCATGGAACCATTGTGAACCTTCCGCTTATCAGGCTTGTCTATTGCTCCGATAATATATGCCAATTTAATGACTAATGGCATGGAGAAATAAACGATACCAAAAGCTGCTATAAGTGCAATTATTGATAAATAGGACATGGCTATAAAAATTCTCCTCCCTGGTATAGGCTAATTCTATCACCGTCTGCATCAGCTTGTCCATATGCCAACATAAGGGAAGGCTATTTGTCTTTATCCTCTATTAATACATCTTTAGCATAAAATACTTTCACTAAAACAGCAAAAAAGACTGCCCGGTTTATAAATTCGAGCAGTCATATGAATACTGACTCAAAAACTATTATATACTATTGCCACTGCCGGTATATTTTTTCCCCGACCCAAACTGCTATAATGGTTATGATGCCTAATATCACACCTACCAATAATCCGGCCAGGGTGCGCTGAGCAGATACTGTGACCGCTGTAAACACATGGGAAAAGCTATTGACCATTGAAATAGAACCCATCATTACTCCCAGACCGAGGACAAGCACGATGGCTTCGTTTTTATACTTATGATAGAGATAGACCAGAGCGAAAAGTGCCGGATAACCGATAATGATCTCTTTGAAGCGGGGTCTGGCCATGAAAATGGTCTCCAATACCTCCCTGGTGCGCAGTTCCAGAGAAGAAACTGATACTCCGGCAGTATGGCCGCTGCGGGCCAGATATAAATATAATCCCACAAGGCCTATAAGTGATAATCCCAGTATGAAGTAATTTGGAGAAGTCCGTAAAAAATCTTCCAGGAATTTTTTTATTCCATTCTTCCCCTTGTAAACCACCAGATAATTAAAAACAAATAACAGCAGCGGTGCTAAAAAGGCAACTTTTACTCCCCTGAAATATTCGACATTCATTATATACGTAATATCTGCCAGACTGGTTACGATGGTATACATGCCTATGGCATTGACCCCCAGGATTATTGCCAGGGAAACTGCTAATTGCTTCCCTATGGAGTATTGGTGATTGTCCCGCCAGTAATATAAGGCCAGCAGACTGGATAAAGCAGGGTATAGTATGGCTGCCGCCAATGCATATAATTTCGTAAAGTCTGCGTTGGTAAATAAATTAAGCGCCAGGCAGCCCAGAAACCCAAGAGCCAGCAGCGGCAAAACCGTTTTTCTGTGGGGCCGGAAGAGATAGCCCAAATACAACAATGAACCGATCAGGAGGCTTAAAGAAACAGCTAGTCGGTGGAATTTTCCCGGCATCTCAGCTGACAGCTTGCTTAAAGGCTGATTAGTGTTAAATCCTTTCTCTTCCATGGTTTGATGAAAACGCGCCACTGTATCCAGGGTATCTTCCAGATTAACCGAATGGTATAATTTTTCATTCTGGAATGGTACCAGATAGATGATTCGAATGCCGCGGTCGATCACCGCCCTGACCCAGCGGTAATATCTTTCATTAACTTCTTTCAGGTATTCATCATTGCGGGTGGAGTAAACCCTGTTGATGGGATAGCCGGAATCATAAATAAGCTCATCAATCCCAACCTGATTGAGATAGCCTAATTGAACGGCGGTCTCGATAATCCCTACGGTCAAATGGTTTTCTGTTATGACCTGCTGCATAAGATCGATGTCATCAGGGAACCCGCTGATTTCCATGCCATCAAAAACTACATAGTTAATCTCAAACTGCTTGACCAAATCACTGTATTCATTAATATACTGTGTATTGCTGCCACTGGTATTTCCAGGGGACAAAACAATTTCAAAGCCTTGCTCTTTTAGCTCTTTCATAAGTTCACGGTCAAAGCCTATTCTTAAATCAGGTTTTTTAGTCTCGCCTTCAACTTTCACCGGTTGAGGTATCTCCAGATTTAAAAGGAAAATCTGCTGTCCTTCAAGGGCAAAACTGATTAGTTCTTCACTGCTAAGACGCTTGCTAAGGTTTTCTTCGATAAAATCTGCAGTCCTCTGATCAGAAGGCCTGATGATTAAATTGACAGGATTACTTGCTTTACC
>JAAZFJ010000403.1 GCA_012511795.1 Syntrophomonadaceae bacterium | reverse complement strand
ACATTTTGGCAACGGTAATTTTTAACAGCAAATATGAATAACCATCTTTAACATATAGACATAGTTTAATTTAGTAAACTGGTTAAAAGGAAGTTACTTAATGATTACAAAAATGCAACAGGATTTGACTGATAAAGCTTGTAGAATACTGCCGGTTTGTTCAATCTGCCAACAGGTGCCTGACAAAGGTATTCGTGATGGTATTATGATAAAAAAAGTTTTTATCTGTTGTTCCTGCGAAATTAGAATAGTAAATCTATCCGTTGATTCTGTTAATTATAATGAAGTAATAAACAGAATCAAAGCAATAGGGATCATGCTCTAACTTTAAATACCAGATTTTATCAGTATAAGAGGATTTGCTTTGGATACAACACCAATTTATTCAGCAATTAAAAAATATGTTAATCAACATAATTGCCGTTTTCATATGCCCGGGCATATCGGCGGACAGGGATTAACTGCAGAGTTACAGTCGTTTGCTCAGCTTGATGTAACCGAAGTTCCTGCAATTGATGATTTGCATATGCCCCAGGGAGCAATACTGGAAGCACGTAAATTACTGGCAAAGGCGTATAAAGCCACCAATAGTCTTTTCCTGGTTAATGGAGCCACATCCGGTATTCACACGCTTTTTCTGAGTTTAAATGCTTCCGCATATGTGCTGATACCGCGTAATGCACACCGTTCTTTCTATGGGGGACTGGTTTTATCCGGTGCCTGGCCGGTATACTATCAGCCGCAGATCGAAAGTAATCTAAATATCGCTTTGTCTGTATTGCCGGGAGAAATTGAAGAACAACTGAAGTATTTTCCCCAGGCAGAAGCAATCTTTGTAACCAATCCTACCTACTATGGTACTACCAGTGAAATTGGAGCAATAGCAAAGTTGACCAGTGAAGGTGATCAGTTATTATATGTAGATGAAGCCCATGGAGGACATTTCCCATTCCATTCAGCCTTTCCAAAACCCAGTCTTGATTGCGGTGCTGATGCAGTGGTTAATGGCTTACATAAAAACCTGCCGGTACTTAATCAAGGAGCAGCATTGCATGGCGGACCTAAAGCTCCCTGGGAGAAAATTGAGAAAGGGTTTAGTTTGATCACTACTACCAGTCCTTCTTTTCCGATTTTAGCTTCCCTGGATCTGTCCCGGGAATTGATGATGAATAGTGGGACAAGTTTACTGGAGAAAGGTTTAAACTTATCCAAGCATTATAAAATCAAAATAAATTCTATAAAAGGATTAAAATGTCTTGATAAAGAATTACTCAGTTTTCCTGGAGTCAAAGGACTGGATCCTCTAAAAGTGTTAGTATCAATAGAAGGCCTTGAATTAAATGGATATGAATTAGCTCATTTATTACGTGTTGAGCATAATATTCAGGTTGAGTTGGCCGAGGAAAAAATAATACTAGCTATGATGTCTTTGTTTCATCGGGCAGAGGATTGGGAAAAGCTTTATAAAGCTCTGCAATCAATAGCAAGCAAGTATTCTTCCACTTGTACGAGAAAAAAATCTGTTGACTTACCACCATTGCCATATGTTTTATTATCTCCCCGGCAAGCTTATTTTGCTCCCAAAAGGAGAATAAAGCTTGGTGACTGCAAAGATAAGATAGCGGGAGAAATGGTAGCTGTTTATCCTCCCGGGATTCCTTGTCTTTTACCTGGGGAATTGATCAGCCCTGCAATATTCGATTATTTACAGTATCTAAAAAGAAGTAAAATACCATTGCAGGGAGTTACTGACCTGGAGTTGAATTATATATCAATCATCGAACCATAATTTTAAGACTAATTAGAGAAGGGAAACGGGTTTAATATGATCAAAACGGGAATTTTTATTAGCCTGGAAGGGATAGATGGAAGTGGTAAATCTACTTTAAAAGAATATTTGAAAGAAAAATTACACGCTAAGTTCCAAGTTATAGATGTTCGCGAACCGGGAGGGACAATTATTTCAGAAAAGATTCGCGAATTACTTTTGGATATAAAAAATGAAGGAATCGAACCCAAAACAGAAGCTATTTTATATGCTGCTGCTCGTGCCCAAGTGGTAGAAGAAGTAATTAGACCAGCCTTGCTTGACAATAAAATAGTAATTGCTGACCGCTTTATGGATTCTACCATTGCATATCAGGGGTATGGCCGCGGCTTGGACATTAGTTTTTTGCACGAATTGAACTCACTTTGCACAGGAGGTTTAAAACCGGACATAACATTACTCCTGGATATAAGTCCGGAGGAAGGGCAAAAGCGCAAAATTACAGATATACCTGACAGACTGGAAAAAGAAGGTATAGAATTCCAGCAAAAAGTAAGAAATGGGTATTTGCAGATAGCAAAAGAAAATCTGCAGCGCATAAAAGTAATACAAGCAGACAGAGACCTGGAAGCTGTTAAAAATGAAGCGATGCAGCATATTAAGGATATAATTACCGACAGGCGGGAAAAGCATGAATTATTTTAGCAATGTAGCAGGCCAGGAACAAGCGGTTAAAATTTTAAGTAAGAGTCTGGAATCAGGGATGCTCAGCCATGCCTATATATTTACGGGTGCTGCGGGAGTTGGCAAGATGCATACAGCGAGGGCTTTTGCTGAAAGTATTATTAGTCAGAGCGATAAGGATGCGAAGATGTTTTTTAAAAATAATATGCATCCCGATTTGTTAATAATAGAAAAAAGACCCGAAAAAACCGTTATAATAAAAGAGCAGATCACAAGTGAAATGGAGCCATGGTTACAGCTTAAACCTTTTAGGGCTGCGCGGCGGGTGGTTATTATTAGGGATGCTCATCTAATGCGAAATGAAGTTGCAAATTCCCTATTAAAAACATTGGAGGAAGCTCCCCGGTATGCCATAATCATATTAGTATCCGATGAAAACCGCATGTTGGAAACAATATTATCTCGATGCCAGTTGATCCGTTTTCACAGTGTAAATGAACAAATTATAGAAAAATTGTTGTTAAACCGGGGTGTGGAAGCAGATAAAGCCTATCGGGTATCCCAGCTGGCTAGTGGCAGTATTAACGCAGCATTAAGATACGCAAGTGAGGAAAACTTTTCAGACAGATGGGAAATAGCCCAGATGATTGTGACTAGCTTAGCTTCCGGACAATTAATAGAAGTCTATTTATCAGCTGAAAAAATGGAATTGGACCCGGATTTAATAAGCAGTATGTTGGAGACATTATTAAGAGATATTTATATATATAAGTTAACAAATCGCAAAGAATTATTAATCATCGCAGAAAATATCCAAATAATGAGAAAGTTAAAAATGGTTAACGATATAAAGATTAAAAAAGCAATTAACAGTATCAATAACTTGCGCGAGCTTTATCGCACTAATGTCAATACTCTTTCCATCAACCTAAATATATGTTGGGAAGTATGGGAAGCTTTTCAGTAAAAAGTTTGCGCTGTTTTTATCTGTAACAGAGGAGGTCATTTCATTGGCGTGGGTAGCAGGCGTAAGATTTAAACCGGCAGGGAAAATATATTATTTCGATTGTGAAAATATTGAATTAGTCCCTGGTGACGAAGTTGTAGTGGAGACCATCAGAGGCATCGAATATGGAATTGTAGCCCTGGGGAAAAAGGATATAAGTGAAGATAAACTTGTAATGCCTTTAAAAAAAGTACTTCGCAAAGCCAGCGAAGCTGATGTGAAAGCATATAAAGCAAATAAGGAAAAGGAAAAAGAAGCACTGGAGATTTGCGGCCAAAAGATTAAGGAACATCAACTGCCTATGCGGTTAATTGATGTGGAATATACATTTGATATGGGAAAAATTATTTTTTATTTTACTGCTGAAGGACGAGTAGATTTCCGTGAATTAGTGAAAGACTTGGCAGCCATTTTTAAGACTAGAATTGAACTGCGCCAGATTGGAGTACGGGATGAAGCAAAAATGCTGGGTGGAATTGCTGCCTGTGGAAGAGTCCTTTGCTGCAATGGTTTTTTAGGCGAATTTGAACCTGTATCTATTCGTATGGCAAAAGAACAGAATTTATCCCTTAATCCTACCAAAATATCAGGAATCTGTGGGCGCTTGATGTGTTGCCTTAAATACGAATCAGAGCTATACGAGCCAAGGGGAGCAAAGGAGTGCAAAAATGGAGAAGACATTACAAGAATTAAAGATGATTGTTCGGGAACTGATAATTGAAGTAGGTGAACTAAAAGAGAGAGTAACGATTTTGGAAAAAGAAAATGCAGGTACAGAAGCCGAACATCATTTGGAGTATCCCGCGGTTTTATTGAGGGCAGAAGGTTATGAAAATTTGGGCAGTATATATAAAGAAGGTTATCATATATGTTCTATGGCTTATGGAATGCCAAGAGAAGACGAATGCCTTTTTTGTATAGCTTTTATGAACAGGGAGTAACCCATGCCAATTCCCAAAGACATTATCAATCAACAGATGGAGAGCCTTGATGATTTACTGATTGGCGGTATGAGTCTGATTCAACCTTTAAATGGATACCGCTTTTCTATTGATGCTGTTTTATTGGCATACTTCCCACAGTTAAAAGGAGTAAAAAACGCCATTGATCTTGGTACCGGACATGCAATAATTCCTCATCTTCTATCATATCGGGACCCTGCAGTTAAAATTTTAGGAATTGAAATTCAGGAAAATATGTTTCTTAGGGCAAAACGCAGTATAGAATATAACCATTTAGAACATAGAATAAGTCTTTTAAAAGGTGATATAAAAGAAATCAAAGAGTTTATGCCTCCGGAATGTGCACAATTGGTTACTTGTAACCCGCCTTTCTGGAAAAAAAGCAGCGGCACCATAAGTCGAAATGTTGAGCAGGCTGCAGCTCGCCATGAGATTTTAGTTGACACTGAACAAATAATTGCTGCAGCAAGACACATATTGGTTCCTGGGGGCAAACTTTGTATTATACATATTTGTGAAAGATTACAGGAAATCTTACAGCTTTATCATATGCACCAAATTGCAGTAAAAAGAATCCGTTTTATCCATTCAAGAGTAGATGAGGCTGCCAAACTATT
>JAAZFJ010000402.1 GCA_012511795.1 Syntrophomonadaceae bacterium | reverse complement strand
CGGTTTTGATATTCCTGCCTTTTTTCAGCATCAGGGGCAACCATAAAAATTTCAGACATACTCAGCTTGGGAATGGCTATATAGGGACTGCCTTTCAATAGATGACTGAATAAATTGTACAGGCCTATTTCCCGGGCAGATAATATGCTGTCCCGTTTGCGAAAGGGCAGATTATCCAGTGGTACCCATGCTTCACTAATATCGATAACATCACCTTTTTTGTTTTTCTTTTCTTTTTTAGGTCTCCTGGTTTGTTCCAAGTAACTGTCATATATTAATTTTCCGATTATGATCATGATCAAAACAAAAACTGCTTGCAGCAAAAGCAAGACCTCCTTAAGTATCAATATTTTAAACTATAGTAATTGTTTTATAAATTTTTATGGTATATTCTATTTTACAATAAAAAAATTAAAACAGCATAATTTAGCTGAATAAAGCTGTTATTAATACAGGTATTTTCTAAGGAGGTTTTTACGTGGAATACCAAAGCAGCAGAGGACGTTCATCTGCAGTAAAATCAACTGAAGCAATTATTATGGGAATTGCACCGGATGGAGGCCTTTTTGTACCAGACTTTATACCCAGGCTTAAGGATAATTTTGCCCAAGCCATGAGCAAATTAACTTATCAAGAAAGGGCAGCAGAAATCCTGTCTCTATACTTGACTGATTTTACAGCCGATGAAATCAATAAAAGTATTAATATGGCCTACAATGAAGAAAAATTTGATCATGCAGCCATTGCTCCATTAGTTAAAATCGAGGATGGATTATTCATCCAGGAATTATGGCATGGACCTACCAGCGCTTTTAAAGATATGGCCCTGCAGATGCTGCCGCATTTGATGACAACCAGTGCCATCAAAACCGGGGAAAAAAGCGAAATAGTAATTCTGGTAGCCACTTCCGGAGATACAGGAAAAGCTGCTCTGGCAGGTTTCAAGGATGTAAAAGGAACCAGAATCGTTGTGTTCTACCCCCGGGATGGTGTCAGTAAAGTCCAGAAAATGCAGATGACCACTCAGGAAGGGGAAAATGTTTATGTTGCAGCAGTCCAGGGCAACTTCGATGATGCACAAAGCGGGGTAAAAAGAATTTTTGCCGGTCAGGATTTTACATTGCAGCTTGAAAAGCACAATATGAAACTGAGTTCTGCTAATTCAATCAACTGGGGGCGGTTAGTTCCCCAGATCGTGTATTATGTTTCTGCATATCTGGACCTGGTGGCAGATGAACATATTAAGTCAGGCGATAAGATCAATATTGTAGTTCCCACCGGTAATTTTGGCAATATTCTGGCTGCCTGGTATGCCAGCTTGATGGGAGTTCCGGTAAACAAACTGATTTGCGCCTCCAATGCCAATAATGTATTGACCGACTTTATCAAAACCGGCACCTATGATCGCAATCGCAGTTTTGCACGTACAATGTCACCATCTATGGACATATTGATCTCTTCCAACCTGGAAAGATTATTGTTTGAAATTACTGATCATAACAGCCAAAAAATCAATGAATGGATGGAGAACTTGCAAAAGCAGGGAAAATATACGATAGATGAAAAGTACCAAGAAATAATTCAGGATAAATTCTGGGCTGATTTTTGCCAGGATGATGAAACTCAGATCACAATAAAATCCTTTTGGGACCAGCATAAATATCTGCTTGATCCCCATACTGCCGTGGCCGTAAATGTATGGCAGAAGTATCTGGATGCAACCGGTGACAAGACTCCAGTTGTGATTGCTTCCACTGCCAGTCCCTTTAAATTTGGCAAAAGCGTTGCTGAGGCGTTGTTTAAAGTCGAAGATGATGATGAATTCGCTTTGCTGCAGCAGTTGGCAGATTACACCCATGACAGCATTCCATCTGCTATAAAACAATTGCCTGAAAAAGAAATAAGACACCAGACTGTATGTTCAACTGAACAGATGGTTGATACGCTGATGTCTTTTCTGCATGTATAAATTTTAACTTTAAAGGTTGATGAAATAATCCATTAATGTATGACCGGCAGAGATAAAAGGGCCTCGATCAGCAGCGATTTCGTCAAATGATCCAGCACTTTCTTTGAAAGTATGGCGGGAATCAAAAATCATAAATGGAACCGGGTCGCTGCTATGGGTCCGAATCGATAGAGGACTGGGATGATCAGGCAAAATCATGATTTTTATTTCTGGATAATGATCTATCACGTTTAATATGGTTCCTATTACCTGACTGTCTATTTGTTCTATACTCCAGATTTTATGTTCAAGACTTCCCTGATGACTTGACTCATCAGGTGATTCTATATGTACGAATACGAAATCTTTTCCTGAGTCCAGTTCTTTTATGGCAGCCTCGGCTTTGCCTTTGAAATTGGTTATTACACCGCCGGTTGCGCCGTTCACGGAAACAGGCTTAAGGCCTGCAGAAATACCCAGGCCTCTAACCAGATCAACTGCGCAGACTACCGAACCTTTCAAAGAATACTTGTCAGCAAAACTGGGTAGAGAAGGTTTCCGCCCTTCTCCCCACAGCCAGATGGAATTGGCTGGTTTATGGCCTGAAGCGGTTAAAGAAAGATTAACCGGATGATCCTTTAATATCTCCTGGCTTTTTTTCATTAAACCGAGCACCACCTTGCCGTCTCGTCCCTGGGGCAGATAAGCAGCTATTTTTTGCTCTGAAATGTCATGGGGAGGTGTAAGTACCAGTTCCTTATCAAAACCTGCTTTCCATACCAAAAGGTGCCTGTAACTTATTCCGGGATAAAAAGCAAACTGTTCATCACCTAATTGGGACTGAATCGCTGATATCAATTGATTAGAGGCGTCGGTAGGGATCTCGTCTGCACTATAATCAAGCATAGTCCGTGCATCATAGTTGTCTTCAGAGGACAAAGTTACCAGATTACAGCGTAATGCCAGGTCATCATCATGAAGGTTCACGCCCATGCTGACAGCTTCCAGCGGGGAGCGCCCGGTATAATAGACAGCCGGATCATAACCTAAAACGGATAAGTTTGCTACGTCACTGCCCGGGGGGAATCCTTCCGGGATGGTTGCTGCTTTGCCAATGACAGAGGATTTTGCTAATTTGTCCATATTTGGGGTTCGGGCAAACTGCAGAGGAGTTTTGCCTCCTAATTCAGCAATCGAATAATCTGCCATTCCATCTGTTAATATTACTAAATATTTCATTATATCTACTCCTGCATATTATTTATTTTTACTTGGTTTGTATCTTCTGCCGGCTCTTCACGCTGCATCTCCAGCATTAATAATAGTATTGGAATTATCAGATAGATACAGGTAGTTGATGTTGCTACAATACCTGAATCATTGATAATCAAACCTATAACTGCTCCGGTGATAATTCCCAAAAATCCTTTTACCAGGATCGGTCTTTTTTTGAGCAGCTGTTCCAGTGCACCAACAGGTCTGAAAACCAGCAGGGACAAGACTGCAAACATTACCAGGAAAACCCGGCTCCAGATGGTATATTTGATCAGCGTGATATTCATATTAACTTTACGGCTTGCGATGGTCAAAAACTGTTCCCATCCTCCGCTGGAAACCTGATGGAAGGCACGGCCCAGATGAGTTTGCAATTCTACCGGTCTTTGCATTTCATACCCGATCAAGCCAGCGGCGGCAGCGATGATTACACCGCAGATGGCTATAAGGATCCTCCAGTTCATTTTAATATTATATAAGAGGAACAATGTAATCAAATAGGCAGCAGGTGCAGTGATTATTCCGTCAGATTGCGCCCCCATGGTAGGGCTGCCGATTATGTAACATTGAAAAATAAAAAACAAAGTTAGGAGAGCTAAAACCAGTTTGGAGGAGTGCCGTTCAAAAAGTGCTACGGCAACAACAATTGATGAGCCCAGCATTATCCCCATATACTCATTTCCAATGCCATAATATCTCGCTCCCGCCATGGGGTCGTAACCCAGAACTGAACTTTGAATAAGATTGGTGCCGGTTAAAACATCGATATTCAAAGCTAAAAGGGTGATGCCGCTGATAGCGGCAAAAGCGTAAAATATCTTATGTTTAAATATCAGGGAAAAGACGGTAGTCAGTATTATAATCAGAAAAACTGCAGCAAATATAAAATAAACATCCATGGTATAAGGTAATTTGCCCAGGAACAAGAAAATCAGCGGCACTGTTACCAGTGAAATAACCAGGGGTTCAACAATTCTTCTCAGTGCTTTTATCCAGAAAATAGCCGCCACGGCCAACAGTATAAAGATTATCTGCATGACAACATAGGATTTTACCAATAAACTTCGCAAACGGGTAGTGGTGCTGGTGGTATCACTGATACTGGCTGCAGTATG
>JAAZFJ010000401.1 GCA_012511795.1 Syntrophomonadaceae bacterium | reverse complement strand
GGTATTGATGATTTTCTTCTAGCTGCTGTTTTTGGCGGAGTATTGGCAGGAATCGGATCAGGTTTGATTTTCCGCAGCAAAGGCTCAACAGGAGGTCTTGATATTGTGGCAGTTATTATTCGCCGTTACCGGGGTTATAATATAGGCCAAACATTTTTAACCTTTAATGTTCTCGTACTTTTCAGCTCACTTATGATATTTAACTTTGAAAAAACCCTTTATGCAGCTGTTGCCATATACATTGCTTCCAAAATGATGGATACAGTTGTAACTGGACTGCAAACAACCCGCACCGCTATGATAATATCATCGCAACACGTCGATATTGCCCACGCAATAATTAATAATCTGCACCGGGGGTGTACTTATTTAAAAGCTAGCGGCGCCTATACCGGTGAAGAAAAAGAAATCGTTTTAGTTACCGTCGCCAAAACGCAACTGCCGGCACTAAAAGAAATAGTATTCGAATTAGACCCCCGGGCCTTCATTATAATAAATGAAACCATCGAAGCCTTTGGGAAGGGATTTAGTCTGGGAGGCTCAGAGTATTAATTGCTTTGGGTCAGGCACTATTGTTGTCTTTATTTCAGCGGGGGGAGAACTACATCGCAAAATTCCCTCTATTCATTTCCAACGTACGGTTTCTGAAATGACCGCACGTATTCACCCTATCATCGCTCGCTCTGCCTGTCTATACTGTATTCACTTAAAAATAGGACCATAGACCATATGCGATTCTTGTAAAAATAAGGACTTTTGACTTATTGTATTTGACACAAATTGATTTAAGCTATAAATTAGGTGGATTATCATTTGGTAGGAAATGGTTTTAAGGCGGGGTTGATTTGTCTTTATTAAAGTTGCTAAAAGGTCAGGCACATGGACAGGCTTTGCTGGAAATGGCATTGGTACTGCCTATTTTGCTGTTGCTGCTTATGGGCATAATTGATTTTGGACGAATTATAGCCTCCGGATTGCAAATTAACAATTTGACCAGAGAGGCAGTGCGCGCAGGAGTAGTAGGTTACTCGGACAGCGAGATAGAAGCATTAATTTTTGCTCGGGAATCTTGGTTAGAAGAAGACAAGATAGTTATAACAATAGACCCTGATGAAGAAACAGGACGAATAAAAGGCGATCCTTTAAGTGTCACTATTGATTATTCAGTTGAGATTATAACACCGTTAATGGCGAATTTACTTACTAATCCGTGGCCGGTGTCAGCACAGTGTCTGATGCGGGTAGAATAAATGGTTATATGGGGGATTAAGATGAAACTAGCCGAATTAGTAAAGAGTGAAAAAGGCGCGATTACCATAATAATGGCTGCAGCCATGGTTGTTCTGGCAGGTATGATGGCTTTAGTTACTGATGCCGGATTGCTTTATCTCAATCAGACTAAAATGACCAATGCCCTCGATAGTGCAGTTTTAGCCGGTGTTCAGGAACTGCCGGAACATTCTGAGTTAGCTATCGAAGTTGCCCTTGATTATGCTGAAGCGAACGGTTTGGATCCCAGCGAAGTAACCTTCGATTTAAACCTGGATGATTATGTACTTACCGGTCAAGCAACACGCAATGTAAATCTGCTTTTTGCCCGCGTACTGGGGTTTAATAATACCGATGTTTCCGCCCAATCCAAAGCCAAGATATCTTCATTATCAGCGGCGACCGGGATACTTCCCTTTGGCGTATTGGCCTATGAGTATAGTTTTGGGGAGGAAATTATCCTGAAATCAGGAGGGGGAGAAAGTTTTTATCCAGGATGGTATGGTGCATTAAGATTAGGTGGTAATGGTGCACCTGTGTATTACACTAATATAATTAACGGCTATCCAGGTACTGTTAGAATTGGGGATGTTATTGATGTTGAGGGCGGCGTTATGTCCAATAGGACCAAGCAAGGGATTAATGAGCGTATTAATGCTTGCAAACATACACCGAAATGTACATGTGAAGGCTTTGTAGAAGGATGCCCCAGGTTAATAATTATTCCAATGGTCACAGTAGAAGGAAAAAACCCTGAGAATGTAGAAGTAGTTGGATTTGGAGCCTTTTTAATCGACCAATATGTAGCTGGCCAAGGAAATGAGTGCCAAGTTAAAGGCTCTTTCGTCCGTTATATGACAAGTGGCGAAGCTGACGATAATCTGAACACTCATTTTGGGGTTTATTCAGCTAAATTATGCAGATGAAAATAGGGGGAAATGAGAATGTTTACGGGGAACAAAAAGTACTGGATAATTGCAATTATCTGCGGTTTGCTGGCAGCGGCGCTGTTTTATCAATATATGCAGATTATTAAGACTCGTTACCAGCCGAATGATTTAGCAGCGGTTGTAAAAGCAACGGTTCCAATTAGCAAAGATACGATTATCCTTGATGAACATGTTAAGGTAATTAGAACTCCCGCTAAATTTATCCATCCGGAGGCTATTGGAGAAAAAGCTGACGTAGTCGGTAAAATTGCCATAACTGATATTGCTGTTGATGAAGAAATATTACCGCATAAACTGGCTGATAAAAAAGATACCGGTGTAGGTCTGGCTTATTCTATACCTGCTTCCAAACGGGCAGTATCCATACCGATAGATAGTGTTAGCGGTGTAGCCGGTTACATTGAGGTCGGAAATCATGTGGATATTATAGCCACTCTCGACTTGAAGGTAGTTGAAACTGGTGAAGAACTCACCTTCAGTGTAGTTACACTACAAGATATAGAAGTTTTGGCTGTAGGCAATAAAGCTGAAGTTGGCAAAGAAGCAGGTGCTAAAACATTGACTCTGGCAGTCTCACTAAGCGATGCCCGCCCTCTGGTTTTAGCCTCTGAAAGAGGTTCGCTCCGACTGCTCCTGCGTCCGGCTGTCGATAAGTCCACAGAAAGCCTGGCACCGTATGGCTTAGGAAACTTTCTTAATTTGGGGCAGGGAATTTAAAGCAAACATTGTGGAGGCCGATGTATGAAAAAGATAAAAGTAGTTCTGGCTGATGATAATGAAAATATCAGGCAAAGTATACGAGGCTTACTAGAGCTTGATGGAGAAATCGATGTCATTGCCGAAGCAACTGATGGAAAAGATGTGCTGGAAAAAATAAAAACCATGGAACCTGAAATAGTTGTAATGGATGTTAATATGCCTGGAATAGATGGCATTGAGGCTACTGAATATATAACATTAAATCATCCTAATATTTATGTTGTCATGATATCAGTTGACGATAATATACAGAATTTTAAAAAGGCCATGATGGCAGGTGCCAAAGAATATCTAATTAAACCTCTTTCTCCGCATGAGTTAAATGATACCGTGAAAAAAGTGGCAGAGTTAGGCCGAAAAAATACAGCGAGAAACCAAGCTGAACCGCCGGGGCCTAAAGTTCCGCTTAAGGAAAACCGCATTATTACTGTTTTCGGTACCAAAGGCGGGGTGGGCAAAAGTACTATATGTGCTAATGTAGCTGTAACGGCAGCGGAGAAGGGCAGAGCAGGAAAAATAGCTATTGTTGACCTCGATATTCAATTCGGTGATATTAGTGTGATGATGAATATCAATCCGCGCAAAACTATTTCTGAATTGATGCAGGAAGGTGAAAATCTTAACCGTGAGCTCTTCGAAGGTTTTTTATATGAAAGATACGGAGTAAACATTATGCCATCAACCAATAAACCTGAACTAGCTGAACTTGTGACTTCCCATGGAGTACACAAGATATTAGAAATCTGCAAGGATATGCATGAGTATACTTTTGTTGATACGCCGTCTTTTATTGATGACATTACATTAACTGCACTGGAAATGTCCCAGGTTATTT
>JAAZFJ010000054.1 GCA_012511795.1 Syntrophomonadaceae bacterium | reverse complement strand
GTGACAACATCACCATGTCAATTGAACTGATCACCCCCATCGCGATGGAAGAAGGACTGAGATTTGCTATTCGCGAAGGCGGCAGAACAGTAGGATCCGGAGTTGTTATCGCTACCCATGGCTAGAAAATAAAGTAATTAACTTATTTTATCAGGCATAATCAGCAGGAAAACTATAGTTTCCTGCTGTGCTATCTTTTTTAACAGGATTCTCAATTATTGACACAGGCATTAGCCTTGTGATAGATTATTCTAGGATTTTTGTCTATAGGACGGAGGTGTAGTGGTGAGAGTCGGAATCACTTTAGCATGTTCAGAATGCAAACAGCGCAATTATACAACTACCAAGGATAAGAAGAAAACCACCGAAAAAGTAGAACTGCGTAAACATTGTAAGTTCTGCAACGCTCATACTATCCATAAAGAGATTAAGTAATGTCAGGGATGTGAATAATATGGTAAAAAGCAGCTCGCCGGCCAAAAAACAGGTGACTATCAAAGATCGAATCGAATATGTCAAAGAATATTTTATCAGTGTGTATAATGAACTGAAAAAGGTTCATTGGCCTGACCGCAGACAAATGATGGCATATACAGGCGTTGTTCTTTTTGCAGTTACACTGGTAGCTTTAATCATTTGGCTTTTCGATAAAGGTCTTTCATATTTACTGCAGATGCTTTTTGACGCTTTTGCTTAATAGAGGAGGTGGTTCCAATTACTGAACAGCAATTGGAACAGAATAATGCCAACAATAATGGTAAGCCTGAAATTAAAGGCGAATGGTATGTTGTGCATACTTATTCCGGTTATGAAAACAAAATTAAAGTAGACTTGACTAAAAGAGTTGAATCCATGAATATGCAGGATAAAATCTTTGATGTCATCATTCCCGAAGAACAGGAAGTTGAGTACAAAGGCGGCAAAAGGAAAGTTACTACTAAAAGGGTCTTCCCTGGTTATGTAATTGTAAATATGGTGATGGATGAGGATTCTTGGTATGTGGTACGCCATACTCCTGGAGTGACTGGTTTTGTCGGCAGCGGTACTAAACCAATTCCCCTGCAGCCTGAGGAAATAGAAAAAATATTAAGACAGATGGGATTAATTGAAAGTAAGCCTAAAATTCTTGACATAGACATAGGTGAAAATATCCGGGTCAAAACCGGACCGTTTGCCAATTTTGAAGGTGTTGTTAAGGAACTGTTACCTGATCGTGGCAAAATCAGAGTTGCGATTTCTATGTTTGGCAGGGAAACCCCGGTAGAACTGGATTATGAACAAATAGATAAGATATAGGAGGTGAAATTGTGGCTAAAAAAGTAATTGGCAAAGTATCATTGCAAATATCCGCAGGTAAAGCAACACCGGCACCACCTGTAGGACCTGCTTTAGGTCAATACGGTGTCAATATTATGGGATTTTGTAAGGAATATAATGCAAAGACAGCAAATCAGACTGGATACATAGTTCCAGTGGAAATAACTGTTTACGCTGATAGATCTTTTTCATTTGAATTAAAATCGCCCCCGGCTTCTGATTTATTAAAAAAAGCAGCCAATATAACCAAAGGCTCCGGAGAACCGAACAAGAAAAAAATCGCGAAAATTCAACGGGCTAAATTAGTGGAAATAGCTGAGATGAAAAAAGATGATTTGAATGCGGCCGATATAGATGCGGCTGTCAAGATGATCGAGGGAACTGCCCGCAGTATGGGTATCGAGGTAGTAGACTAAATGAATATATGTGGGAGGATGAATTCCGCAATAACCACAAGGAGGTTTAATTAATAATGAAGAGAAGTAAAGCTTATAAAGATGCCGGCAGCAAAATTGATCGTATGAAACTATACGATACAGCAGAAGCACTGGCACTGGTAAAGGAAGTAGCTTCAGCAAAATTTGATGAGACAGTTGAAGTTCACGTCAGACTGGGAGTAGATCCACGCCATGCTGATCAGCAGGTTAGAGGCACAGTAAGCCTGCCCCATGGTACCGGTAAAACCAGAAAAGTTTTAGTGTTTGCCAAAGGGGATAAATTAAAAGAAGCTGAGGCAGCTGGAGCTGATTTCGCCGGTGGTGAAGATTTGGTAGAAAAAATCCAAGGCGGATGGTTTGATTTCGATGTAGCAGTAGCCACTCCTGATATGATGGGTGTAGTGGGTAAGTTAGGTAAAATATTAGGCCCCCGTGGCTTGATGCCAAACCCCAAAGCCGGAACGGTTACTTTCGATATTGAAAGAACCATTAATGAATTAAAAGCAGGCCGAATCGAGTATCGCGTTGATAAAAGCTCGATTGTTCATGTTCCTATTGGCAGAGTATCCTTTGATGTTGAAAAATTGCAGGAAAACCTTAATGTTTTTGCGGAAGCTCTGATAAAAGCTAAACCTGCAGCAGCCAAGGGAACCTATATGCGCTCTGTTAGTATTTGCTCAACTATGAGTCCGGGTATCAAGATCAATCCACTTGTAGTAATGTCGGCAAACAAAAATATTAAATAATTAAAATTGGAAAATATTAGCTAAAGACAGCCGGTGGCTTAAAGCCATAATGAACAATAGTTCGCCTGCCGAGGTTATTAATAATAATTTACTTTTAGTAGATTCTTAAACCTCTGCAGGATTTGGCAGAGGTTTTTAATTTTATTGTTTGAGTAAAAGGGGGTGAAAATAAATGCCCAAGCTGGAAGTCAAACAGCAAAAAGTAAAGGAAATAGAAGAAAGAATAAACAATGCAAAATTAGTGGTCTTTACTGATTATCGCGGTTTAACAGTTGCTGAAATGACCAATTTAAGGAGTAATCTTAGAGTACCGGGAGTCAAATTCAAAGTAGTAACCAATACTATGACCGAATTTGCTTTGAAAAATACCGGCCATGAAGATTTAATTCCCCATATCGAAGGGCCAAATGCTGTTTTATTCAGTGATGAAGATGTAGTAGGACCGGCAAAAACCATTTTTGACTTTATCGCCAAGTACAAAAAACTGGAGGTAAAGGTTGGAATTCTGGAAGGCCAGATGGTTGGTAAAGAAAATATCAAGGCTTTAGCAGATTTGCCGCCAAGAGAAGTACTTATTTCAAAAGTACTTGGCACCATGCAAGCTCCGATCACCAGTTTTGTATATGTGCTTAATGCCAATCTTACTGGTTTAGCCAGGGCACTGGATCAAATCCGGGAACAAAAGCAAGCAAGTTAAAAAGAATAATATTTTAGGAGGCTTAAAATAATGAGTAAAGTACAGGAAGTTATTGAAATAGTAAAAGGTTTAACCGTATTGGAATTGTCAGAATTGGTAAAAGCCCTGGAAGAAGAATTCGGTGTCAGTGCAGCTGCACCAGTTGCAGCAGCAGCACCGGCAGCAGGCGGAGCTGCTGCAGAAGCAGTTGAAGAGCAGACTGAATTTGATGTAATACTGACTTCTTCCGGAGAAAAGAAAATCAATGTTATTAAAGTAGTTCGTGAGCTTACCGGTTTAGGTTTAAAAGAAGCCAAAACATTAGTTGACGAAGCACCGAATCCGATCAAAGAAAAAATAACCAAAGAAGAAGCTGCTGATATCAAAGCTAAAATCGAAGAAGCAGGCGGAAGCGTAGAAGTTAAATAATCTATCAATATAGAAAAAAGTACTGCACCGTAAATGCAGTACTTTTTTCTTTTATATAAGGAAAAACATGGTTTTTCTATTGTCTAAACATATTTTCTGGTATAATCTCTATTTAGGTATTTTCATCAGGGGGGTGATGACGATAATAACTAAAAGAGTTTTATTGGCGTGGGTGTTACTTTTTGTCTTTATTATCAGTCCGGCTTATGGGGAGACCAGTAATAATAATCTGGCAGAATGGGAAATTGTAAATTATGATGACCGAACCATCACGGAAACAGTAACGATAAAAGGGGATATCACCTTTGATGTGTCTGAATGGGATAAAACCGAAACGGACGGCTTCACGAAGCTGACCAGAAAATTAGAAAATTGGGAATCCTACAATGAATTAACCGATAGATTGCCGATTCATGCTCAGGTAAAAAATTTTGTTTTATGGAAAAAAACAGCCTTGATCGTAACGTCCAGTAAGTCTAATGACAAAAGTGTTTATGCTCAGTTGAAAGATATGCCGGGAATCAGCCTTAGTATTTCCGTCCCCGCCTTTATTACCGAAACCAGCGGAAAAAAAGTAAATGAAATGACAACTGTCTGGGACAGTAAACAAATAAACAATTTCAGCGAAGGCCAGATAATCTTAAAGAACATTGCCCTGGAAGGATTTTTAATTGGTGTTATCGGCTTTTTATTAGGATTGATAATTATAGGAATCATATTTATAAGGCGGATAAAAAAGATAGAAAGAATAATGGAAGCAGAATATTCGCTGGAAAATATCAGCCTTGATGAGAAAGAAGAAGCAGAAAATAATGAGGATGAAGAAGAAAGCAGATGGATTTAAGGTAAAGTAAGAAAAATTTAAAAAAAACCCTATTATTTTCTTGACCGCCTTATATTCTTGTGATAACATTAATAATTGCCATTATGGTTATAATGGCGGTACTTTAGGCAAAAGTACTGGCAACGCGAGGTTTGGGATAAGAAAGCGAGGTTTAAGGTTAGGCCTTGCTTTTCACTCTTTTGAGAATAAATAAAAGGGGTGAACATTAAATTGGCTCACATAGAACAATACGGTAAAGTACAAAGACTAAATTACTCCCGGATTAAAGAACCAATCGAATTACCTAATCTGATCCAGATTCAGTTAAGCTCCTATCAATGGTTTTTGGATCAGGGCTTAAGAGAAGCCCTGAAAGAAGTCTTCCCTATCAGCGACTTCACAGAAAATCTGTTGCTGGATTTCATTGATTACAGTCTTGGCAGTCCTAAATATTCAGTTATGGAATGTAAGGAAAGGGACATGAGTTATCAGGCTCCTTTGAAGCTTAAGGTTAGACTGACAGACAGGGAAAATGGTGAAATCAAAGAATCAGAAGTGTACATGGGTGACTTACCTTTAATGACTGAAAACGGTACTTTTATAATCAATGGTGCGGAACGCGTGGTAGTAAGCCAATTGGTAAAATCACCTGGGGTATATTTTAATGAGCGTTTTGATGTTTCAGGAAAAAAACTGTACGGTGCAACAATTATTCCTAATAGGGGTGCCTGGTTCGAATTGGAAATGGACAGTGCGGGATTAATCTACACCCGCATAGATAAAACCAGAAAAATACCTGTCACAGTTCTTTTGAGGGCGATTGCATTTTCAAGTAATGAAGAGATCTTGGAACGGTTTGCTAATGATGAAACGATTATCAAAACTTTGGAAAAGGATCCAACAGCCAACAAAAAGGAAGCTTTGATCGAGTTTTATAAAAGGCTGCGGCCGGGAGAAATGTCTACAGAGGATGCGGCGGAACAACTGCTTAAGAATTTGTTCTTTGATCCTCGGCGTTATGACATGGCACAAGTTGGACGTTATAAAGTAAACAAAAAACTGGGACTTAATATTCCGGTGGAAACCCGCCATCTGACAATAGAGGATATAACCGCAACCATAGGCTACATGTTAAAACTCATTAACGGTGAAGGCAAAACAGATATTATTGACCATTTGGGCAACAGGAGACTTCGTTCAATTGGAGAACTTCTGCAGAACCAATTTCGAACCGGTTTGGTGAGAATGGAAAGAGTGGTAAGAGAAAGGATGAGTATTCACGATGTGGAAACTCTTACTCCTCAAGTTTTGATAAATATCAGGCCAATCACTGCTGCAGTCAAAGAATTCTTTGGCAGTTCCCAGTTATCGCAGTTTATGGACCAAACCAATCCTTTGGCTGAACTTACACATAAAAGACGTTTAAGTGCTCTTGGACCTGGAGGATTAACCCGTGAAAGGGCAGGATTCCAGGTGCGTGACGTTCACCATTCCCATTATGGGAGAATTTGTCCAATTGAGACACCGGAAGGTCCAAACATAGGACTGATCGGCTCACTTGCTACTTTTGGTCAAGTTAACAGTTTCGGTTTTATTGAAACCCCTTACCGTAAAGTAGACAAAAAATATGGGCGTGTTATGGATGAAATCTACTATTTATCTGCTGATGAAGAAGACGAATATACAGTAGCCCAAGCTAACTCTGTTTTAGATGAAAAAGGCTACTTTGTCCATGAAATGGTGGAAGCCCGCGATGCAGAAGAGATAAAGGAAGTTCCTGTAAATGCAGTAGACTTCATGGACGTATCACCCAAACAGGTTTTCAGTGTTGCTACCTCATTGATTCCATTCCTGGAAAATGACGATGCCAACCGTGCTTTGATGGGTGCAAATATGCAAAGGCAAGCAGTTCCACTGATCAAAACCGACGCACCTATTATAGGTACTGGTCTGGAGTATAAAGCTGCCAAAGATTCAGGAGCGGTAGTAGTAAGCAAAAGAGCCGGGACAGCAATTAAAGTCAGTGCTTCCAGAATTGAGATCCAAACTGACGATGGCGAAGTGGATGTTTATCCATTGCTTAAGTTTGTCCGTTCCAATCAGGGGACCTGTTACAACCAAAGACCGATTGTAAGAACCGGCGAAAGAGTTGAAGCCGATGCAATAATTGCAGACGGCCCCAGTACTGACCACGGTGAGCTGGCTTTAGGCCGTAATGTTTTGGTGGCATTTATGCCTTGGGAAGGCTACAATTACGAAGATGCTATATTAATATCCGAAAAACTGGTCAAAGAAGATGTTTTTACCTCCATTCATATTGAAGAATACGAATGTGAAGCCCGGGATACCAAGCTAGGTCCGGAAGAAATCACCCGTGATATTCCCAATGTATCTGAAGATATGCTGAAAAACCTGGATGAGCTAGGAGTAATACGGGTTGGTGCTGAAGTAAGACCGGATGATATATTAGTGGGGAAAGTAACCCCTAAAGGCGAAACGGAACTGACTCCTGAGGAAAGACTTCTCAGGGCAATATTTGGTGAAAAAGCCCGTGAAGTAAGGGATTCATCCTTGAGAGTTCCTCATGGTGAAGCCGGTAAAATCGTAGCTGTTAAACGTTTTTCCCGCGAAAACGGTGATGAACTGCCGCCGGGAGTCAATCAACTGGTGCGGGTTTATATTGCCCAGAAGAGAAAAATATCTGAAGGCGATAAAATGGCTGGACGCCATGGTAATAAAGGTGTTATATCACGAATCCTGCCTGAAGAAGACATGCCGTTTTTAGAAGATGGTACACCGGTACAGATCGTGCTTAATCCATTAGGTGTCCCGTCCAGAATGAATATCGGTCAGATTCTGGAATGTCACATGGGCTGGGCGGCGAAAATCCTGGGTATGAATATTGCCACACCAGTATTTGATGGAGCCAGCGAAGAAGATGTTTTTGAAAAAATAGTTCAAGCTGCAGAAAGTCCTCAGGGTCAAAAAGCCAAGCTGGGCATCAATGGCAAGACTGTGCTGTATGATGGACGTACCGGCGAACCTTTTGACCACGAAATAACCGTAGGATATGTATATATGTTGAAATTGGCCCATTTAGTTGATGACAAGATCCATGCCCGTTCCATCGGACCATACTCTCTGGTCACTCAACAGCCTCTGGGAGGAAAAGCCCAGTTCGGCGGACAGCGTTTCGGTGAAATGGAAGTATGGGCTCTGGAAGCTTATGGTGCATCTTATACACTCCAGGAAATATTAACTGTTAAATCCGATGATGTGGTGGGCAGGTTAAAGACTTATGAATCCATAGTGAAAGGTGAAAATATTCCTGAGCCCGGGGTTCCGGAAGGCTTTAAAGTCTTGATCAAAGAGCTCCAGAGCCTGGCCTTAAATGTAAGGGTCCTCTCCAGTGATGAGAAAGAAGTGCTGATCAAAGATATCGATTACGAAATAAATGAAAGAGAAAAAGCTAAAGAACTAGGGCTGGATCTGCCAGTGACTGCCCTTGGTACAACCGGTGTTATTGATCGCGAGGTAGAAGAAGACGAGGACCAGGAGGAACCGGAGGAAGATTTTGACTTGGAGATAGAAATAGACGAAAACTTGGATATAGATGAAGATTCAGACGATCAATAGATTATAGCGTAACTATAGATAAGTGATAAATAATCACAGCGGTAAAATTTCTTCTGGAAGGGAGAGACTGATTTGTTAGATGTCAACAATTTTGACCGGATCAAAATATCCCTTGCTTCTCCGGAACAAATAAGGTCCTGGAGCAGCGGCGAGGTAAAAAAACCTGAAACTATAAACTATCGTACTTTAAGACCCGAGAAAGAAGGCCTGTTTTGTGAGAAAATATTTGGCCCTGTAAAAGACTGGGAATGTCATTGCGGTAAATATAAAAGAGTACGTCATAGAGGGATAGTATGTGACCGTTGTGGTGTTGAAGTTACTACTTCAAAAGTCCGCCGGGAAAGAATGGGACATATAGAATTGGCAGCCCCGGTATGCCATATCTGGTATCTGAAGGGCATACCCAGCAGAATGGGTTTATTGCTGGATATGTCTCCTAAAGTACTGGAAAAAGTAATTTATTTTGTTAATTATATAGTCCTGGATCCGGGTGACACACCGCTATTAAAAAAACAACTGCTGAATGAAAGAGAGTATAGAGAAAGCCGTGAGAAGTACGGAGACAATTTCTTTGCCGGCATAGGTGCCGAAGCTGTTAAAGTACTGCTGTCTGAAACTGATTTGGAGAATATGTCCAATGAATTAAAAGAAGAAATTGCTACTACTTCCGGTCAAAGAAAAAGTCGGGCCATCAAACGCCTGGAAGTTGTGGAGTCATTTAGACTGTCAAATAATGACCCTGAGTGGATTATTCTGGATGTACTGCCGGTTATTCCACCGGAGTTAAGACCTATGGTTCAGCTTGATGGAGGCCGTTTTGCTACTTCTGACTTGAATGATCTGTACCGCCGGGTCATAAACCGGAATAATCGTTTGAAAAGACTGCTGGACCTTGGGGCCCCGGATATCATAGTTAGAAATGAAAAAAGAATGCTCCAGGAAGCAGTGGATGCCCTGGTAGATAACGGACGCCGGGGCAGACCGGTAACCGGGCCGGGCAATCGTCCTTTAAAATCCCTCAGCGATATGTTGAAAGGAAAGCAAGGCCGCTTCAGACAGAACCTGCTGGGAAAAAGAGTGGACTATTCCGGCCGTTCAGTTATTGTTGTAGGACCTAATTTGAAGATGCACCAGTGCGGTCTTCCCAAGGAAATGGCTTTGGAGTTGTTCAAACCTTTTGTCATGAAAAAGTTGGTTGACCGGGCTATTGCTTCTAATATTAAAAGTGCCAAAAAAATGGTCGAAAGAGGCCGGGAAGAAGTATGGGATATCTTAGAAGATGTTATCAAGGAACATCCGGTTTTACTCAACCGTGCCCCGACCCTTCACAGGCTGGGTATCCAAAGCTTTGAACCGGTATTGGTAGAAGGAAGGGCGCTGCAGCTGCATCCATTGGTTTGTACTGCCTATAATGCTGACTTTGACGGTGACCAGATGGCAGTTCATGTTCCTTTGTCAGCTGAAGCCCAGGCTGAATGCAGATTGCTGATGCTGGCCAGCAATAATATATTGAACCCCAAAGATGGAAAGCCGGTGGTTACACCCACCCAGGATATGGTTATCGGAATTTATTATTTAAGCTTTATGAGCAAAGAAGAATGGGAAAAAGACGAAAAACTTTGTAAAGCCTTTTCATCCCCGGAAGAAGCTCAGATGGCCTATGCACAAAAAACCATAACGCTCCATGAAAAAATAAGGGTAAAAATGGCAGTACCTCAAACCGCAGGGGAAAACACAGATCATAAACCTCGTTTGTTTGCTACCTCAGTGGGAAGAATTATTTTTAACGAAATGATTCCCGAGAGCCTTGGCTATTTTAATGAAGTAATTGATAAAAAGAAATTAGGCGTAATCGTATATGAAGCCTATCGCTTGGAAGGAAATGCCCGAACAGCAGAAATGCTGGACGGCATAAAAATGCTGGGATTTAAATATGGGACCCAGGCGGGAATTACTGTTGGGGTAATCGATTTTGAGACCCCGGAAGCTAAAGCCTCTATCCTTGCGGAAGCAGATAAAGTGGTTGATGCAATACAGGAAGATTTTCAGGTAGGTATGATAACCGAAGATGAAAGACATGCACAGGTTATTGAAGTATGGAACCAGGCTACTGATGATGTTACTGATGCCTTAAAGCAGACGCTTAAGGAAGACAATCCGGTATTCATGATGGCGACCTCCGGTGCCCGCGGTAACTTCCAGCAAATCAGACAGTTAGCGGGTATGCGCGGACTGATGGCAGACCCGTCAGGAAAAATCATTGACCTGCCCATCAAAGCTAACTTCCGCGAAGGCTTGACTGTTTTGGAATATTTCATCTCGACCCACGGGGCACGTAAAGGTTTGGCAGATACTGCTTTAAGAACTGCAGACTCCGGTTACCTGACCCGTCGTCTGGTTGATGTATCCCAGGACGTGATCGTCAGGGAAGATGATTGTGAATCGGTAGAAGGCATCTGGGTCCACAAAATTATGGAAGGATCTCAGTTGATCGAGCCGCTGAATCAGAGAATAATTGGCAGAGTATCCGTTGATGCCATTTATCACCCGGAAACCGGTGAGCTTCTGGTGGACGAAAATCAGCTGATCTGTGATGACATAGGATATAAAATCGAAAAGGCTGGAATTGATAGTGTTAAAATCAGGTCGGTTCTAACCTGCAAAACCAGACATGGTGTCTGCAAGAAATGTTATGGACGCAACCTGGCAACCGGTTATGATGTGGAAATTGGTGAAGCAGTTGGCATACTGGCTGCTCAGTCCATTGGTGAACCTGGTACCCAGTTAACTATGAGAACCTTCCATACCGGTGGTGTTGCCGGCGATGATATTACCATCGGTCTTCCCAGAGTCGAAGAACTCTTCGAAGTTCGTAAACCGAAAGGGCAGGCAGTTGTAGCTGAGGTCAATGGAAAAGTCCGCTTTGGCGAAAACAAAGGCCGCCGTGAAATTGAGATCCTGGGAGAAGCTGATGAAGTATTTGGTGCCTATATTGTCAATTATGGTTCTCGTTTAAAAGTTCGCGAAGGTGATGAGATAGAAATTGGTGATGCTCTAACTGAAGGACCCTTAAATCCTCATGATATTCTAAAAACCAAAGGCCTGCAGGAAGTACAGCGCTATTTGCTGCAGGAAGTACAGAAGGTTTATCGTTCACAGGGAGTTGACATCAGTGACAAACACATTGAAATAATGATCCGTCAAATGTTAAAACGGGTCAAAATAGAAGACTCAGGAGATACTTCGCTGCTCCCCGGAGCCTTTATCGATATCGCTACTTTTGAAGAAGAAAACATGCATATAATAGAAAATGGCGGGCTGCCGGCTGTTTGTTCACCGATGTTACTGGGTATAACCAAAGCATCGCTGAATACCGATTCTTTCCTGTCTGCAGCCTCTTTCCAGGAGACTACAAAGGTTCTCACGGAAGCTGCTATTAAAGGAAAAATCGATAATCTGATTGGTTTAAAAGAAAACGTAATAATAGGAAAGCTGATACCTGCCGGGACAGGATATTCACTGTACCGCGACACATCTTATTATGTACCGGCGGAGGAACCAGCATTATCAGAATAAATGCTGCATGCAGGAAAACTATTTGACTTAGGGACTTGCTTGGTGCTACAATATATTTCGTCGTGGCAGATAAGCTCCCTGAGTCAGTTTGGCATAACTGGAGGAGGGTATTATTTTTGACGTTTGATGAGTTGAAAAATCCTGCCAAGGTAATAGGCACCAAGCAGGTTATCAAACAACTTACCAATGGAGAAGTTAAAAAAGTATATATAGCAGGCGATGCAGAACAGCATGTAATTGAACCCATTAAAGAACTATGCCGGAAAAAAGATGTTCAGATTCAGATAGTTGAAAGCATGCAGATTCTCGGCAGAGCAGTAGGTATAGAAGTAGGCTCTGCAGCAGTTGCATTATTAAACGAATAAATGTGGAAGGAGGTGCAGGGATGCCGACAATAAACCAGTTAATTAGAAAAGGGCGCGAAAAGGGTGAGAAAAAGTCAGACGCACCAGCATTGAAGAGCTGCCCGCAAAAAAGAGGTGTATGTACCAGAGTATATACTACAACACCCAAAAAACCTAACTCAGCGTTGCGTAAAATAGCCAGGGTAAGACTGACCAATGGCATCGAGGTGACCGCATACATTCCTGGTATTGGCCATAATCTTCAGGAACACTCGGTTGTTCTGATAAAAGGTGGAAGAGTAAAGGACTTGCCAGGTGTCAGATATCATATTATAAGAGGAACGCTGGATGCTGCGGGCGTACAAAACCGCCAGCAGGGCAGATCCAAATATGGAACCAAAAGACCTAAGAAAAAATAGGAGGGTGGTACGATATGCCTAGAAAAGGGCCTGTACCCAAAAGAGATGTTTTACCGGATCCCGTATATAACAGCAAAGTTTTTACCAAGCTGGTAAATCAGATTATGTGGGACGGGAAAAAAAGTATAGCAGAAGGCATTTGTTACGGAGCATTTGAAATAGTTGAGAAAAAGACTGGTAAAGATGCTATGGAAGCATTTGAAGAAGCTATGAAGAATATAACACCGATCGTGGAAGTAAGAGCAAGACGTGTTGGTGGCGCAAACTATCAGGTACCAGTAGAAGTGAGACCCGAGAGAAGACAAACTCTGGCAATCAGATGGCTGGTAGCTTATGCCCGTAAACGCGGAGAAAAGACTATGGAACAGCGTTTAGCTGGTGAAATAGTGGACGCCTACAACGGCACTGGCGGCTCAGTCAAGAAAAGAGAAGATACTCATAAAATGGCTGAGGCTAACAGGGCATTTGCGCACTATCGCTGGTAAATACGGGGAGTAGAAAGATGGCCGCAAAAAAAAGTTTAGATGCCATTAGAAATATAGGTATCATGGCTCATATTGATGCCGGCAAGACTACTACTACAGAAAGAATGCTGTTTTATTCAGGCAGAGTTCATAAACTGGGAGAAGTAGATAAAGGTACGGCAACTATGGACTGGATGAGTCAGGAACAGGAGAGAGGTATTACAATTACCTCGGCGGCTACTGCATGCAATTGGAGAGATTTTATTATTAATATAATCGACACGCCAGGGCATGTGGACTTTACAGTTGAGGTGGAACGGTCACTTAGAGTGCTTGACGGAGCTGTAGGCATATTCTGCGCAGTTGCCGGGGTTCAGCCCCAATCAGAAGCAGTATGGCGACAGGCAGACAGGTACAAAGTGCCCCGTATCGCATATATAAATAAAATGGATCGTATTGGGGCAGACTTTTTCCAAGCTGTAAAGATGATCAGGGAAAAACTCGGAGCCAATACAATCCCGGTTCAGATACCCATTGGTGTAGAAGATTCTTTTCAGGGTGTAATCGATATAATAGCCAAAAAGGCCTATGTATACGATGATGAAAGAGGAGAACACTATCAAAGCCGTGATTTGACCGATGAGGAAGCCGTTGAAGCACAGAAGCATTATAGTTTTATGTTGGAAAAACTGGCTGAGTATGATGATGAGATCCTGGAAAAATATCTGGAAGGCTATGAAATTTCCGTTGAAGAGATCAATCGTTCTTTGAGAATTGCAACAATTTCTAACAAAGTAGTACCAGTACTGTGTGGATCATCCTTTAAAAACAAGGGAGTACAGATGCTTTTAGAAGCAATCGTTGGTTATCTTCCTTCGCCCCTTGATATGCCGCCGGTTAAAGGTATGCATCCCATGACCGGGGAAATGCTGGAAAGATATCCTGATTTAGAAGAACCATTTAGTGCCCTGGCATTTAAAGTAGCTGTTGATCCCTATGTAGGAAAGCTAACCTATTTCAGAATTTATTCCGGTAAGCTGAAAAACGGGGCTTATGTTATGAATCCCGGGAAAGATAAACGGGAAAGAATTACAAAAATCCTGAGAATGCACGCCAATCACCGGGAAGAAATTGAAGAAGCTAATGCAGGTGATATCGTGGCTGGTGTTGGTTTAAGGGACACTGTTACCGGGGATACCCTGTGTGCAGAGAAAAGCGAAATATTGCTGGAATCCATTAACTTTCCCGAACCGGTAATAGATGTAGCAATCGAACCAAAAACCAAAGCAGATCAGGATAAAATAGGCGAAAGCCTGAAAAGGTTAGCCGAAGAAGACCCAACATTCAGAACCAAAATGGATGAGGAAAGCGGTCAGACAATTATATCGGGTATGGGTGAACTTCATCTGGAAATAATAATTGACCGTTTATTAAGAGAGTTTAAAGTTAATGCTAATGTTGGGAAACCACAGGTTTCATATAAAGAGACTATAAAGAAAAGATCCCGTGCAGAATACAAATTTGAAAAACAAACCGGAGGACGGGGTCAATTCGGACACGTTGTTCTGGAACTGCTTCCCGCAGAGGAAGGGCAGGGCAAACGTTTTATTAATAGATCGAACCCGGAACAGATTCCCAAAGAGTTTGTTCCAGCGGTGGAAAAAGGAGCGCTTGAAGCCTTACAAGCGGGAATCCTGGCCGGATATCCGGTAGACGATTTGGAGATAATTCTAATTGGCGGTTCATTCCATGAAGTTGATTCCAGTGAGCCTGCTTACAAAATTGCAGCAGCCATGGCTGTGAAGGAAGCGCTGAAAAATGCTCAGACAGCTCTAATGGAACCAATTATGGATATTGAAATCCTATCTCCGGAAGAATATGTTGGTGATGTAATTTCCGATCTGAATGCCAGAAGAGGCAGGGTGCTTGGATTGGATGAAAACCGTGAAAGCAAACTGGTAAAAGGAAGTGTACCATTGGCTGAGACCTTTGGATATGCAACCAGTCTTAGGTCATTAACCCAGGGAAGAGCAAGCTTCTCCATGTTATTAAAAAACTATGCAGAATTGCCTGAATCCAAAAGTAAAGAGATTATTGCCCGAAGATATGGCTTACCAGTTTAAAATTTAAAAAAATTATTTATTTGAAGGAAAGGTGAGAAAGAATGGCAAAGGCTAAATATGAGAGGACAAAACCTCATCTTAACATTGGGACAATAGGGCACGTAGACCATGGCAAGACCACATTAACAGCAGCGATCACCCTGGTATTATCC
>JAAZFJ010000400.1 GCA_012511795.1 Syntrophomonadaceae bacterium | reverse complement strand
GTTAAGGGTTTAAAAAAAGCAATGGTTATTCCCTGGGGTATCCTTTTGTGCCAATGGGAGCCCGGCGGTAACCTCGAAAATGCTTTTCCAGCATTTCTCCCAGTTTGAAAATAGCCTCCTCATTGCCAACCCGGCTTATGATCTGAATGCCGATCGGTAATCCGTCCTCATCTTCTGCCACTGGCACTGTCAGAGACGGCAGACCCCAGGTATTGGAATAAGCTATAAAAGGCATGTAACGCAAAAAAGTACGACGGATGGAAAAAAGCTCTCTTATCACTTGTCCATGCCGGGTAGCGGCAGTGTGATAAACCGGCAGGACCAGAAGCCGTTTGGACAAATACTCCGAAACCGTTTTTTCTCCGGTTTTGATTATATTTGTTACTTCAGCTGCTTTATCAGGCGAGGGAGCAAAAAAAGTCGCGCCTATCAGAACCCAGATGATGTAGCGATGAAGTTCGGAGGATTTAAAAAACAATTCCTTAACATACTCGCTTATTAGTTTTACCGGGCGGTCTCCAAAAGCTAGTGCAGCAACATCATCTGCACCCATGGACATGATAAGCTGCCATAAAAGAGCAGCATCAGTATAATAGGGAGGCGGCTCATCTGCTACCTCCAATTGCATTTCAAGATAGTTTTTTATCTCCAACAGGCATTTTTGGGTGGCCTGATCAACCGGATAAAGCAGATTGTCAAAAGGCAAAGTTACAGAGAAACCCTTCAAAGACAAAAGGACCGGAGCCGGCCGGGCGATAATTTCATTGATCAGCTTGGCATCCCGGACAGATTTAGCAATAGCCCCTATTCCCAGCATCTTTTCCTGTAAAGGGTGTTCGATTAAGGGATAAGAGCCAACTTGAGAAACCTGACGGTCACCGCATTTAAAACCTACTACTCCGTTAAAATGACTGGGAAAGCGAATAGACCCTCCAATATCTGAGCCGATGCCCACAGCAGCTCCGCCGGCAGCAATTAGTGTCCCTTCTCCTCCGCTGGAGCCGCCAGTGGTCCGTTTAAAATTCCAGGGGTTATTGCTGCGCCCGTAAAGTTTGTTGTCTGTTTCCTGATAAAAACATAAAACCGGCGTATTGGTTTTACCCAAAAAGATTGCGCCTTCTTTTTTCAGTTTGGCAACCACATCAGCATCGGCTTCCATAATCATTTCCCGGCGGTAGGGGAGGCCGGAAGTGGTTTTCATGCCTGCAATATCAAATGACTCCTTTATGGTAATCGGCACTCCAAACAGGCGCCCGGCATTTTCTCCCCGGGCAAGCTTCAGATCAGCTTCCTTTGCTTCCTGCCTCGCTGCGGCAAACCGGTCTTCAACCATGCAGTTGATCAGCGGGTTGATCCTGTTGATATGGTCGATATAAACATTTACAGCTTCCAGGGAGGAAAGGTTACCGCCGGCAATCTGTGCAGCCATGGAGACAGCATCCATATTCAGGATCTCATACTGCCGTTCAGACATCACACCACTCCTATTACCAAAATTTAACTATTAAGCTAAGTTTAGCATAATTTTTGCCCAAGTGGAAAAAAATAGTAGCAGCAGGCTATCCTTGATCCAATGAAAAAGTTATACTGATGCCAAGGAATACTGACAAATTATTTGAAAGGGAGCTGCGGGAATTGCAGGAAAAAGGCCATGCCCCCTGGTTAAACCAGCACAGACATTATCATGCCCCGGGAACTGCCCCGGGCACGCTGACAAATTACCATCCTGAATGTGAAACCCCGCCCAAAGTGACCATGATCCAGTACGGGCAGGATCATTTTTCTGAAAAAACCGTGACTTCCACCGAGCTGCCGCTGGCAGAACTAAGGGATGACATGATTAGCTGGATCAATGTGGAAGGCATTTGCGGCCTCGAAACCTTGTCTGCATTAGGTGAACATTACGGGTTTCACCCGTTGTCCATGGAAGATGTGCTCAATTCAGGACAGCATCCCAAGATAGAAAGGTTTGATGATTATTATTTTCTGGTCATGTACCTGCTTTCCGGGCAAAGTGAGCGGGATACCAGTCAGGTCAGCATTTTCTGGGGCAAGGATTATATCATTACCATGGAAGAAGAGGAAGAAGGAGCCTTTGAGTTAGTAAGAAGCCGCCTGCGTAATCCCAAGACAAAAATTCGCGAGATGGGCAGCGATTATTTAGCTTATTGTATTATCGATGCCCTGGTTGATCGATTTTTCCCGCGCATGGAAGCATTAAGGGAAGAGCTGGACCAGATCGAGGAAAACATCTTTTCCTTGCAGGATAACCGTATCATTGAAAAGGTCCACAGAATTAAAATGAAACTGCTTGTACTGGGGAAACTGGTATGGGGTATCCAGGAATTGATCGATGGCATACAAAGTGAAGAAGTGGAGCTGACCACTCCCAATATCAATCTTTATCTGCGTGACTGTTATGACCATACGGTACAGCTCAGCCATACCATTGACAATTATCGGGAGATCAGCAACGGTCTTATCGATACCAATTTATCTTTGATCAGCAGTCAGCAGAATGAAGTGATCAAAGTATTGACCATCATCGCCACTATCTTTATCCCTCTGACCTTTATCGTGGGAGTGTACGGTATGAATTTCAACCCCCTGGCCGGCCCTTTGAACATGCCTGAGCTAAACTGGCCATTCGGTTATGCCGCCGTCTGGATCGTTATGATCCTGCTGAGCCTGGGCATGGTTTATTATTTTCGGCGCCGCAAATGGTTTTGATCATGAAAAGACAGGAAATCAGTGCAGCTGCTGGCAATATAAGCATTAAAAGTGTTATAATAAACCATATGGGCGCGTAACTCAGTGGGAGAGTGTTACCTTCACACGGTAGAAGTCGTGGGTTCGAAACCCTCCGCGCCCACCATTTTATAAACATTTATAAACCCTTGTAAGTATCGTAGAAATGCGGTTTTGCAGGGGTTTTTCACTATCTGCCTCATAATTGGCTAAACTATTTAACTTGGCGTTTATTAGACTTGGTTTTGTCAAGCACTTGAATTTGGATATCATGTTTTTCGACCTTATTCTCGATGCGCTGTAAGCGTTCTGTATGATCTTTAAGAGTACCTTTGATTGCCTCTTGCCCATCAGAAAGAATATTAATTTTCCCGGTGATTCCAAATTCCATGCGAGCCGTGCTCAGCCTTAGATCGGTAAGAACATTGGTCAGTTTAGTCATGTGCTCAATCATAAATTCTTGAAAATCCTTATCTGTCATCCTCTGGTGCTCCTGTCTTATGGATATCCTCCTGTCCCAACAGGTTAAAAACGTCCACCATTCTTTCCTTCTTTTTAATTTACTTTAATTTTAAGAGTAGAACTCATAAATGTAAATGAATTAAGAGAACTACTCTTCACAAGACCGTAATAATCCTTAACCCCGGGGATATACTCCTGAATAGCTGCACGGAAACCCGCTGTAGGCCGGGTAATAAGCTGCTTTGGTGTTTTTGGCTTTTGAAGCCAGAAGCGCTTTTTCCACGGCATTATCGATCTGCATCTGTTTGAGTTGAGCTTCATAGTTTTCCTTGGTCGTTTTGTTTTCACCCTGCAGCTTCTCAATCTGAGCCTTTAAACCCTCAGCATCAACCTTCTTTAGTTCCTCCAGCTGCGTATCCCTTGCAGCCACATCCTTTTCCAGCTGCTTTTTAGCTTCGGTCACTTCATCAAACCGATGCTTAGGTATAAAGCCCTTCATCTCCTCAGTAGAAGCCGCCAAAACCTTGTTAGCCTGCTCTTCAGTGAGCCCCATCGCCATTAATTGTTCTTTTGTCATATCAATAATCCACCTTTCATCTTCACTTTTTATCCCGGTCGTGTCCGGTGATGTCCCGTTCTTTTTCGCCTGCGGTACCGGAAAGGCGAGCATAAAAAATAACGCTCTTTCAAGCGTTATCGCCAGTAAAAAAGCACCTACCTTTTTGGTAAGTGCTTAGACTACTTTTTTACCTTTTCTATAGGCTTCTCGAGCCTCATTCAAACTCATTTCATTAGCTCCGCCAGCATAACCAGGGTCGTCATTTTGCACCGCATCATCCTGCCAGCCGCAAACCTCGCAGATTTCAAACAGCGAATCCTTCTCTAACGTAGGTTTACCACAACAAGCGCATAACTTTTTATTTTTAAAATCCATATTTCTTCTTTTCCCTTTCCCAGTATTGCTGACCCCCAGTAGGCTTATAAAACGTTGCTATTACCCCGTCCGGTTTTCCTATAGCAAAGCTATTAGTATCTTTATCATAGCGAAAAACGTAACCTTGTTCAGTTATAAATCCATCAATTGGTCCTTCAACGCTATTATTCAGCAACTGTTTGGCCATGGTACCGTATTGCTCCTGGCTAACTGCTCCAAAATCTGCTCCATGTCTTTTAAAATGGTCGTTAATTTTTTTCGGGGCAAAATCAACAGCCTGCCAGTTGTACCCTCTAAGATTATCTCTCCAGAGGGCTAATTTCATACTGTCCGGTAACCAGCCACCATTCTTTTGCCGATAAAAAGCCTGCATCTCTTTCCAAGTGTTAGGATTATTATACTTCAAATCCCGGAACTTTTCAAAAGGCGGCATCTCCTCACCTAAGACCTTTTTATAATTTTGATGCTGCTCCTTATCCCGGCTTAAGTTCCTGTGTTTGTTTAAGTCCAGCTTCATTTTATCCTGATCAGCTTTAGATAAAGAATTCCACCACTCCTTATAAGTCATCTTGCCATCAACATAATAAATCTCCCCGTCAGCACCCCTTGCAGCTCTCCTGGTATAGTTGTCATCAAAGTACGGGCAGGTCACTGTCCGGCACCAGGGATGAAACGGCGGGGCTGTTGATCCAGGTGCATAATCCTTCATGTCCAGAACCATTCCGTCCAGCTCCTGGCATATTTCCAGTTAAGACAATACAGAACATCGGAACTTTGTTAAACGAGGTTGAACTGGTGGTGCGATTTATAATTAATGTCGAAGAATCTCTGATTGTGACTGCTTAGCAACAGGTCCTGGATATGACTGAAAACTGCCCTAATAATGAATAAATCAGTAATTGCCAAAATATTCTATAATAAAAGGATTTTGTCTAATTAAAGTGGAAATAAAATTAAAATGGATGACAAATATATGCCCATCAGGTTTATTTGTCTAAGTAACAAAAATCATTAATAAATGGGGTTTTTAAATGAAAAATAAAGCGATTAATATTTATTCTGATTTGATAACAGACTTTTTTTATAACCATTTAAAAGACAAAAAGAAAGCAATAATATTCTTTCAAGGGTTTCCAGGTAGTTTTTACAAAGCACTGGAACAATCAAATATAGAACACTTTACAAAGAGTGCTACTATAAATAGTGGTTATATAGATTTCACGAAGATTGATCCGAGTAAAATACTGAAAGATTATATCGGGAACCAAGGTTTAAGTTGGGGATATTATGAGGAATTCATTACCATAACTGAAATTCTCAATGATTTAAATATTTATAGCGGCCAAATCATTGTGGTAAGAAACAATCTTTTTTCTGTATATTACCCAATTGAGGTATCAGTTCAAACTGGTGTTGCTGCACAAGTATTTGATAATGATACTTTAAATGGTGAAAGCGATATACAAAAATATTATTCTGATTTCAAACTAATTAACGAAGCTGGTTATTTCTCCTATATTAATAAACATTACGATATAGATACCAATAAAAGTATACAGGAAATTGATTTTTACAATAGCCATAGTAATTGTTTGAATATCAAGGCACAATTACCTGAAAAAAGAATTTCGATCCTAAATCTTGAAACTATAAAACTGGAGATGCAGAGTGGTAATTTATCAGATACATGCTATTTGGTGAATAAATTAAAGGCACAACCAACTCAGGATATTAGAGCCCTGAATATTCTGGGTAGTAGGTATAACATACTTTTTAAATCAGAAGATACACCCAGAGGTATTGAAACAAAAGAAGAAGCAAAACATCTAGCAGAGTTCAAAAAATACTGGGGAGAATCAGCTGAATACAGAAGTCTTTCGATATATAAGGATCCCGCGACAAATTCTGAAACAATAGATATTTCTCAGGGGGTCTTAATATCCGATATTATTAGACAATGTGAAGATGCTATAAATTCGACAGCACAATATTCAGATCTCATCATTACAGCACCTACTGGGGCTGGCAAGTCCTTATTTTTCCAGGTTCCAGGAATTTATCTGCATAACCAGTATAATGCCTTAACCTTGGTGGTAACTCCGCTTATTGCTTTAATGAGGGATCAAGTACTGGAATTGGAAGAAAGAGGAGTAGGTTTCGCTACTTATATTAATTCGGAAATAACATATGAACAAAGACAATCAAGACTGGAAGGGATAAAAGCTGGCCATTATTCAATTGTGTATCTTTCACCTGAATTATTACTGGCAAACGATATCAGAAGTATTATTGGGGATAGACAATTAGCATTAGTAGTGGTTGATGAAGCTCATCTAGTCACATCCTGGGGAAGAGATTTTAGAGTTGATTATTGGTTTCTAGGTGATTATTTAGAGAAAATCAGGCGGACACAGTTTTATCAATCAAACCACTTTGAAAGTTTGCGTTTCCCAATCCTTTGCTTAACTGCTACTGCTGTTTTTGGCGGAAGAGATGATGTTGTTGGCGAATTGCAAAACAGCTTGAACCTAAGTTGTTCAGCAGAACATCTATATATTGGATATGTGCGCAGAGATAATATTAGTTTTGATATTCAGCAAGCATCCAAGAAAAAGAATACCAGGAAAGAGGACAAAGTAAATTGGACCTGTCAACGTATAAACGAATTTCGTGAGAATAAGCAAAAAGCAATTGTGTATTTTCCCTATATTGCTCAGATTGATGATGTGCACAAGGAAATAATGACTAATTATCCGCAATGTAAGTCCTATGTGGAGCAATATAGCGGCGGTATGGATAAGTATGATAAAAATGATGCATATGAGAATTTTAAATATAGAAGAATATCGACAATGCTTGCCACAAAGGCATTTGGAATGGGAATTAATATACCAGATGTTGACGTTGTATATCATTATGCTCCTACGGGCACGCTAGCTGATTATGTACAGGAGATCGGACGCGCAGCCAGAACATTAGATAAGGGTTATGCCAAAACAGATCATATGCCAAACGACATGCAGTATGCACAGACATTATGGGGGCTTTCAGGGCTAAGGCATTATCAGATTAAAGCGATGATGAAAAAATTACATGACTTATATTCAACAAAGAAACACCGTAATTTGCTTATTACACCTGATGTATTCAGCTATCTTTTTGATGCCAGGAACGTGGATAACAAAGTAAAAAGCGGGTTGATGCTGTTAAGTGCTGATTTACTTGAAAAATATCATTTTAAGGTAATTACATTACGTCCGAAGAGTATTTTTTCCAAGCATTATATTCACGTTCCTGAAGAGGTGGAAAAAGAATTCCTGAATAGATTTAAGATGTATTGCATTTTGATGAAAGATGATAAACCCAGAACCATTCCTGGATACGGCAATAAAGCAGAAGTCGTAATCTATAATGCTAATAATATCTACGAAATTGATTTAAGCCAGGTATGGGAAAATGAATTTGTGGAATTAACTTTTGCAAAATTCAAACATCTTTTCTTCACTGGAAATCTGTTTGAATCTGGTGATTTAAAAATTACACCGAGGATTAAACTCATCATCCACTACGAAAAAGATTATGAAATTATTAAAGAAGAAATGTTTAAAATTATTTCAGCTATTCAAAAAACGGTGAACACAATACATTATAAATTTGGCGGTCGGGAATTTACCTTTGAAGATTTCCGCAAAGCTTTTACTGATAATTATAGTAAGAAACTTCGCAGAGAATACATAACGATGCTCTTAGACCTGTTTTGTTATGAAGGAGTATACTTTGAAGATCTGCCAGTAGAACAATGGAAATTCATTAGTAAAAGTAAAATAAAAGGTGAAAATGAACTTTTTAATGAAAACAGCTACTGTATAAGAACACAAAAATATAATTTTATTGAGCAAAATCTTAAACGCTATTTAGTGCAATGCCATCCCAATAATGATGAAAGTAATGCTTTTTCAACATACTTGAAAATCCCCAAGGGAGATGGGAAATATAGTGAATACCAACTATTAGCGTCTTTATTAGAATTATTTAATCTGGCAACATATGAGTTAGTAGGGGGACGCAATCCTCAGATATTTGTCAGAATAAATGATCCGCTGAAGCTTAAGAGAATTGCAGAGTCAGACAGAGAATATCGAAACAGCTTACTGGTGGATATTGGTGAAAAGCATAAAAGGGCAGCTCAAATTGTAGACAAATTCTTAACCAAAGAAATGAGTGATAATGAGAGATGGTCTTTGATTGAAAGCTATTTTCTGGGATATGATAACCAAGTTGATTTAATCTTGGGCATTAAAGAGTAGATATATTGAACAATACAAGGTTTTTGACAGGGAGAGGTAGAAGTGAACAATTTCAACGACAAAGTGAATTTCATCTGGAAAATAGCAGAACTGCTGCGGGGGCCTTATAAAGCAGATAAATACGGGGATGTTATTCTGCCGATGGCAGTTTTGCGACGGTTTGACTGCCTGCTGGAAGACACCAAGGATAAGGTGGTGGAAAAAGCCAAGACGACTGACATCGAGATGATTTTAAACAGCGTAACAGGCCAGGGGTTCTCCAATAAATCCAACTTCCAATTCAAAAACCTGCTGGATGACCCCGACAATATCAAAGCCAATTTCATCTCCTATATGCAAGGTTTCTCGTCCAATATAAGGGAGATCCTGGAGAATTTCGACTTTGACAAAGAGATCAAAAAGCTGGATGATAACAATCTGCTGTTTCTGGTGGTTAAGGAATTCAGCCAGATCGACCTGCATCCTGATGTAGTCAGCAATCAGGAAATGGGTTATATCTTTGAAGAACTGATCAGGCGGTTTTCGGAAAATGCCGAGGCAGGCGATCATTATACTCCCCGCGAAGTTATCGAACTGATGGTCAACATCCTATTCAATAATATGGAGAAAGAGCTGACCCAGAAGGGAGCCATTTTTACCGTAGGAGATTACGCCTGCGGCACGGGGGGCATGTTATCCGTGGCCACCAATTACATAAAAAAGCTCAACCCAGATGCCCAGGTAGAGGTGTTCGGACAGGAACTCAACCCGCAATCATTTGCCGTCTGTAAATCAGACATCCTGATCAAAGGGCAGAAAGAACAGAATATTGTCCTGGGGAACTCCTTTACCGCCGACGGTCACAAGAATCTTAAAGTGCGGTTTGCCCTGATGAATCCTCCCTTCGGCGTGGATTGGAAGAAAGACAAAGACTTTATCGAAAAAGAATCCAAAGAAATGGGGATCAAAGGACGTTTTGGAGCGGGAACCCCCAGAACTTCAGACGGATCTTTGCTGTTCCTGCAGCACATGCTGTCTAAAATGCAGCAGGATGAAAAAGGCTCCCGCATGGCGATCATCTTCAATGGTTCCCCTCTATTTACTGGAGATGCAGGCTCAGGAGAATCGGAAATCAGGAGATGGATCGTCGAAAACGATTTGTTGGAGGGTATTATCGCCCTGCCTACCGACCTGTTTTATAATACAGGCATCGCAACTTATATCTGGCTGCTTACCAACAGGAAAAACAATGACATCTTACATGGACCTGTTAGGACAGGAAAGATCCAACTGGTAGATGCCACGAGCTTCTTTCATAAGATGCGAAAGTCTCTGGGCTCGAAAAGACATGAAATTAGTGAAACTGATATCGCTGAAATAACCAGGATCTACGGTGAATTCAAGGAGAATGAATACTGCAGGATCTTTGAGAATAAGGAATTCGGCTATTTAAAGGTAACCATTGAAAGACCGCTGAAGCTCAATTTCCAGATCACCGAGGAAAGAATAGAAAACTTGTACACAGAATCGGCTTTTGCAAACCTCTATATTAAAGAACAGGCAGAGGAACTGGAACTGAAAAAGAAAAAAGGATCTATCAAGAAAGCTGAATTGGATGCTCTAGAAAAACTCTATCATGGTCTGGAATCGCAGGAACAGATCATAAGCCGTTTAAAGGCCAGCATGGATGGCAAGCTTTATAAAAACAGAGATGAATTTAAGAAGTTGCTGCAATCGGTTTTAAAAGACATCAAAATGAATAATACGCTGTTTAAAGCGGTTCTCATGGGTTTGTCAGAACGGGACGAGACAGCTGATTACTGCATGAGCGGCAAGAATAAGGAAGCAGATACCAGCTTAAGAGATACGGAATCCATGCCTTTATCCATGGATGTTGAACAATATGAAGTTGATCCTGCAAAACACATCAAGAAGGAACGGCAAAACATTCTGGACTATGTGGAAAGGGAAGTAAAGCCACATGTAAAGGAATTCTGGATCGATCACAGCAAGACTAAGATAGGGTATGAAATCCCCTTCACCAGGT